>DATDAE010000114.1:0-16532 GCA_036525565.1 Candidatus Altimarinota bacterium | reverse complement strand
TAATTCGGACGTGTCACCATAAATAACCCCTGGATCGATCTGAATATAATAGTGTGTATTGGGGAGTAAGGTAATCAACGGATCTATAATCAATTGTGCACCAGAGAGCGTTATATTGAGATTATAAATTCCGTCATATTCATAATAACTACTACTTTGGGCGACGATCTCGTCATTATCATATCGTCGTATACGTATACCATCCCCATACCAACCGAGAAAAGCATCATCAATGGTTTCGTTAAACGTAACGACAAAATTACTTTTCACATCAACACCGGTGGATTCATCAGGAGGAGAGAAGCTAATCACGAAAGGATTCTGTTCGATACTTTCAAAATTCCATATATAGGCGTTGGTGATATCTGGACTATCGTAATCTTCAATAATACCGCCAAAATAGACGCCGGTGTCCTGACTTTGAATGAGCCCACTACTGATATTGACATAATATTGTGTCAGATTAGCAAAACTCGCTGTACGAGGAACGGTAATTTCATTCCCAGAAACGGTCATCTGAGTTTGATTATAAGTTTCGATAACGGTATCATCAGACATCCGTATAATCTGGAGCGTTCCACTATCAAGAATTACATTTTGATCAAATCGAATAATGAGATCAGTATCAAGCAGCGCATCAATAGAATTATCTTCAGGCCATAAATAGATAATGGCTGGGGGGGCCGCCGTCCCAGTCGTAAAATTCCACTCATAGGTCTCCAAATCTTCTGATGGAGCGGTTACGGCTTCCGCGTCAGCGCCCGTATAAGGATTAACGACAACGCCACTATCAATGAGTACATAATACTCCGTGAAGTCATCCATAAGGGCCGTCGGGTTTATGGTCATGGTGTAGCTTTTTGGGCCACCAAAATCATCGGTAAATATAAGATGCGTAGTATCACTAAAGAGATAGGTTTCGAATGTGCTATCATCAGAAACTTTTTTGATGGTTACAGATCCTGTCGTCCCTCGTGTGATGTGCTCGTCATAGGTCACGACCAGATTCGTGGCAACATTAGCGCCAGTAGAATCATCAGCTGGAAAAAAATCAGCCCAGGGATCAAGCGTCGTATCTATGGTGAAATTCCATTTATAGGCATCAGAAATACCATTGGGATTGGCGCCTTTTATAGCCGTCCAATCATCGTCAATACCTGGATAGGGAGTATTAGTTGTCGATTTGTAGATAAAACCACTACTAATCTCCACATAATACTGGACGCCACCTTTAAAGCCATGACGGGGATCTATGATGAGTTGATTTCCAACAATGGTGACTTCTGGCTCCCATGAATAATAAGTCCCAACCAGGGTATTATTAGAAGTTTCTCGTATCTGGAGACTCCCACCTCCAAAATAGATATCATCGGCAAAAGTGATAGTGAGATTGGTTTTCCCATCCACGGCCGTACTATCATCTGGAGGACTGTAAATGGCCTGCGTATCAAAATTCCAGGTGGTACTATTGGAAATTCCAACATAAGCTTCATGGGTCAAAACGGTCTGAACTAAATCTCCAGAAATATGGATATAGTATTCGGTATTAGGGTCTAAATCAGTCGGAGGATCTATCGTTAAAACATTGTTGAAAATGCTAAGATTGGGGTCGTTGTAATTATAGGTAGCGACCAGTACATCACCTACCGTCTCATAGACTTTAAGGCTCCCAGCACCACCAATCAACTCCATCGCTTGGTTAAAAGTGACTACCAAATTGGTATCGAGGTCTACTTCGAGGGAATTATCCGCTGGGGTGAAAGCAATAGGGGCCGGGGAAGGTACGAGTTCTGTTTTGAAATTATAAGCATAGAGGTTGGTTATCCCCGTGTTTCCACCATCCGTCATACCTCCGTAGTATTCGTTAGCGCCATTTTTGATCCAGTTTTCACTTATCGTGAGATAATAGTCGGTATCACTTCCTAGTGGCACATGCGGATCAATAGTGAGAACCGCTCCAGACAACGATATTTGGTAGACGCCATCATAAAAAGAAGTCGTGTCATACGTTTGGATCAGAGAATTATCCGAACTTTTATAGATCTTTACCGTTCCAGACCCATCAAATGTAACGGGTTGGTCAAAGGTGATAACGATATTACCAATGGGACTTACATCAATCTCATTATCAGCAGGAGAGGAAGAAGCAACAATAGGGGCTGCCGCAGAAGCATTTGAGATAAGACATAAAGTTACTAGTGGTATAAGTACGAAAACGCACTTAAACACAGTTTTTAAAAACTTTTTCTGCATGATTTTTTTTGTTTGTGAAGGTATTCGCGTATGAGTCTGCTCATTAGTATAGTTATAAAAATAGAGAGCGATAATTTTTTTAGTTTTTTTCTTTGGTAATTATGGTGATAGGTAAAAGCGCCCTTATTTTTTACATAAAGGCGCTTTTGCTTTTTGGTTTAATGATTTTTTATTGACACGATTCACATCCTACATCGTCCAGCAAGGCTGAGGCTGAGGCGACAGCACTGGCGGGCGTAAGACCAGAGGATGGTAATTCTGTAGGCATGGAATGTCCCATGCTTGGAGCTACTGGTTGATCTTGTGAAGGGGCTTTTGCGATGGACGAATTAACGGCAGAATGCCGGAGCGGTGGATTTGTCGCGTTATGGATCTGATCGGCAGTTGAGCCATCATGCATAGAAGATTTGGAAAAATCTCGCACATGGGTGCCCTTAGCTTGAACGGTTGATTTTTCAACCTGAGAGGCACCAAGCGTTCGGAGATAATAAGTTGTTTTGATACCAGCTTTCCAAGCCGCTTTATAGATTTCTGAGATCTCTTTCCCGCTGGTCCCTCGATAAAAGAGATTGGTAGACTGCGATTGATCAAGCCATTTATTTCTCACAGCGGCGTGTTTGATAACCCACATAGGACTGATTTCAAAGACTTCTTTATATTTTTCACGCAAGGTGATAGGGATTTCTTGTAAAGCTTGAATAGATCCATCATGTATTTTGAGTTGTTGGATCATCGCTTCTCCCCAAAGATTCATGGCTTTTAGATCTCGTACCAAGTGAGGATTGATCACGGTGAATTCACCGCCCATATTAGATTTTACATACAGGTTTTTGTAAATAGGTTCAGTACAAGGAATACATCCAGCAATGTTTGAGATGGTAGCGGTAGGCGCAATAGCCATGGTGTTGGAATTCCGCATGCCGTATTGTTTGATGTGTTCTCGAACTGGGGTCCAGTCCATTTTGCCACCTTTTTTGACATTAGTAGTCTCTCCTCTTTCCTTTTCCAGCATTTCGACCGTGTCGTTAGGAAGAATATTTCGAGACCATTTAGAGCCTTCATAGCTTTTATAAGCGCCTCGTTCTTTGGCGAGCAGTGAGCTTCCCAAAATAGCGTTGTAACTAATAAACTCCATAACCTCATCAGAATAATCAACCGCCGCTTCACTTCCAAAATCATATCCAGCCAGATAGAAAAGGTCTGCAAGGCCCATAAGACCAAGACCAACTGGTCGATGTTTCATATTGGAACTTCGAGTTTCTTGTGTTGGATAAAAGTTGATATCAATCACATTATCCAGCATTCGCATACCGGTTTTTATACTTTCTGCCAGCATTTCTTTGTCCAAGACGCCAGTTTTAGTATTGAAGTGTTTAGCGAGATTGAGCGATCCGAGATTACATACGGCGGTCTCATCTTTACTATTATTGAGGGTGATTTCGGTACAAAGATTAGAATCATGCACCACGCCACAATGGTCTTGAGGGGAACGGACATTACAAGGATCTTTAAAGGTCATCCAAGGATGTCCGGTTTCGAAAAGCATCGTTACCATTTTTCTCCAGAGTTCGGCGGCGGGCATCGTTTTGAAAAGTGTGATTTCACCCGTTTCGGTTTTCTGTTCGTACTCGGTGTAAGCTTTTTCAAACGCTTCTCCATAAAGATCATGGAGATCCGGACAATCGCAAGGCGAGAAAAGCGTCCAGTTGCCACCCGATTGAAGTCGTTTCATAAAAAGATCAGGAATCCAGGCAGCGGTATTCATATCATGGGTTCGTCTTCGATCATCTCCAGTGTTTTTACGGAGTTCGAGGAATTCTGGGAAATCGAAATGCCAACATTCGAGATAGGCACAAACCGCGCCCTTTCTTTTTCCGCCTTGATTGACGGCGACGGCCGTATCGTTGGCAATCTTGAGAAAAGGGATGACGCCTTGAGATCTTCCATTGGTACCTTTGATGGGACTTGAAGTCGCTCGCACACTCGTCCAATCATTACCAATACCTCCGGCCCATTTAGAAAGTTGCGCATTGTCAGAGATCACTTTGAAGATATGTTCCAAGCTATCGGTGATGGTCGAGAGATAGCAAGAAGAGAGTTGTGAGTGAGTCGTTCCGGCGTTGAAAAGGGTGGGAGTAGAACTGATGAATCGTAAAGTTGAAAGGACATTATAGAATTCTATGGCTCGTGTTTCTCGGTTTTCTTTGGCTTCCCCAAGGGCTAGTCCCATGGCTACACGCATCCAGAAATGCTGAGGAGCTTCCATACGTTGTCCTTTGATATGAATAAAATATCGATCATATAAAGTTTGAAGACCAAGGTAATTGAGCTCATGATCTCTTTTTGGGTCGAGGGCTTCACAAATAGTCTCGAGATTAAAAGTAAGAAGCTCGGGATTGATTCGTTCAGCTTCAACGGATTTTTCGAGATTATCTACAAAAGAGGATTTATATTTTTGAGCAAAGTTTTTTTCGTTGAATTTTGTGTTAAAGACTTCTCGATAAATACTGTCGAGGAGCAGTCGTGCTGTAAAATAAGAATATTCAACGCCTCTTTCGATATAAGCTTTCCCAGCCATGACGATGGCTTTCGAAATATCTTTGGTGGTGATACCATCAAACACATTTCGTTTTACTTCTTGTAAAATTCGATCCTGATCCACGAAAGAAAAATCATTACCAGCTCTGGCAATAACTTTTTTGATTTTACTGATATTGAAAACCTCAGACTTTCCAGAGGATTTGATCACTTTGAGGAGGTTCTTTTCTAGTTTTTGGAGTTCTTCGAGTCGCTTTTCGGCTCGAGCCCTAGCTCGTTCAGCTCTATAAAGAATATAGTGTTTAGCAATTTCAAAATTTCCAGATTCGACGAGTTGTTTTTCCACCAAATCCTGAACCTGCTCAACAC
Source organism: Candidatus Altimarinota bacterium (assembly GCA_036525565.1). Taxonomy (GTDB): domain Bacteria; phylum Patescibacteriota; class Gracilibacteria; order UBA4473; family UBA4473; genus DATDAE01. The sequence continues at coordinate 11,372 of DATDAE010000114.1, read as the reverse complement.
TAGGGATGGTTTCTAGACCATCAAATTGTTTCTGTAAATCTTCAAGCACAAAGTCGGTGATAGACTCTATTTGTATTTGCGTGATAGAACTCTCTTCGACGGATTGTGAAGCTTTCGTGATAGCATTGATGATTCGAACTTTGTCGAAATCTGCAATGTCTCCGTTTCGTTTTTTGATTTTGATCATAGACATTTTTGTTGGAATTAGGTTAAAGGTAGTAAATTTTTTGTTCAACAGGCTTCAAAAGCTTTTGAGAACTGATTTTTGAGCGTTTTGAGGTAATTTGGCAAAAGGCTAAACACAACATGTAGGGTGCTCACGGAAGTATATCCCCAATATTTTGTGGTGGCAAGGAAAATATCTAAAATTCGCTTGTGGATAAATTTGATTTGTTTTTTTGAGTATTTTCGTACTATCGAGACATGTCTATTTTGGATTTTGTCTCACTTGGTTTGGTTCAGGGGTTGACTGAATTTTTACCTATTTCTTCTAGTGGGCATTTATGGCTCTTGCAGTATTTCTGGGGAATGGATCCTGATATGACTTTAGAAGTGTTTTTACACGGAGCTTCTCTTTTAGCGGTTATAGTGTGCCTTCGCAAGAAAATTTGGTCGCTGCTTTTAAGTATCAAGTATCAGGTATTAGGTATTAAGGGATATGCTGATGAATTTGTCTTAAGTATCCAACTTATCTGGGCTACTATAGTTACCGTTCCGGTGGCTCTTTTGATGGAGTATTATGTACTGATAGATCTCAGTCTCAAGGTCGTCGCTGGTGGCTTGATCGTCACGGGGCTGCTTATCTGGGTTTCCACCAAGATAAAAGGAGCCGCGAGCACTTTGACTTGGTCCCAGGCGACGCTTATTGGCCTTATTCAAGGGGTTGCGGTTTTACCAGGGATTTCGCGTTCGGGGATCACGATTGTGGGGCTTTTGTTTATGGGAGTTCGACGCAAAGAAGCCGCAGAATTTTCTTTTCTACTTTCGATCCCGACGATTTTGGGAGCGCTCATTTTTACGTTTAAAGATGTAGCGTCATTAGCTTTCCTTTCTGAACCAGGGTTTTATGTGGCCGCTTTGATTTGTTTTCTGGTAGCGATGGGGACGATCCACTTTATGCTCAGATTTATCCATAAATGGTGGGGGATTTGGGCGATTTATTGCCTAGGGCTTGGAGCTTTTCTCTTGCTTACTTGAAAACTGTTGCTTGATTCAAATAATTATCTGAATACGCTTGTACTTAGAAACTTAAGAATTCTCAAGTTCTTAAGTTCTTAAGTTCTTAAGTTTATATGAAATTCATTCTCGCCTCTTCTTCGAAAAATCGACAGGCTTTACTTGAGCGCATGGGTATTGCCTTTGAGGCTATAGCGCCGGATTATGAAGAACAAATCCAAGAAGATCTTAGCACGATAGAGATGGTTGAAACCTTTTCGCTTGGGAAAGCGAAGTCTGTTTATCATCAGATGATAAAAAGCCCCGCCCCAAACAAAGATCATAAAAATCACGCACTAGAATCAGATTTGTTTGTATTGGGCTGTGATTCGATGATCAGTATCGAAGGGCGTTCGATTGGGAAAGCTTATTCAGAAGCAGAAGCGATAGAACAACTGCTTTTTTTCAGAGGTAAAAGGCAAGAAGTCATCACGGGGCTGGCTTTGGTAGGGCATTATCAAGGTCAATATTTTGAAGTAGTTGAGCATGAGGTTTCACCGCTTGATTTTAGAGCGGACGTGGATGAAGCTTTGATCCGAAAATATTTGAAATTTGGAGATTGGCAGGGTAAATGCGGATCGTATTCTATTCTGGGGACGGGGGTCTTTTTCTTGGACGGTATTTTGGGAGATTTTCAAAATATTGTTGGGCTTCCAATATTGCGTATGGGGAGGATGATGGAGAAAGTAACCGGGAAGCATCCTTTGGAGTTGTTGGAATCCAAAAGTGTATAGCGGGATGCGTATGGGGTATTTTTTGTGTTTTTTATGTTTCGCTATACGCTGTACCTAATTCGCCATACAAAAATGATAAAGACTGGAAGATATCGTCATCACAAAGGTAAAGAATATGAAGTTCTGGGGGTCGTGCTCCACACCGAAACCCGAGAACCGATGGTGCTTTATAAAGCTTTATACCCGGTCATAGATCTGGATGCAGGCTATGGGAAGGAGCCGCTCTTTGTCAGGCCACTTTCGATGTGGAATGAGCCCGTAGAAGGCGTGGAACGGTTTAAGTATCTTGGATCTATTCCAGAATAAATTGTAAATTGAATATTGTATATTGTATATTGTATATTGGCAGCATGTTTGAACCCATTCAAAATTTTCTAGGCCAAGTTGGTAAAGGCTTCCACATGGTGCCCCAGATGAAAGCGGGTATGGTCTGCTCTCAGGCGAGGAAGTTGATTTCCGATAACTATCCTCACTTTACAGACCTGTGGACCGTCAAAAAATTTGAAAATAAAACTCTCACCATTCAAACCAAGGATCATAGCAGTGCTTCAGAGCTTCGCATGAGAACAGAACAATTGCTCGCACAATGCAGGGAAAACCAATATCTCAAGGGTGTTGCCAAAATAGCAATTATGGTTATTTAGATATTTTGTTGTGTTAATAATTATTTGTGGTACGATATGCTTACATTTTATCCTACCAAAAATGGCGCCGTTTCGTTTGAGAATACATGACCAAGATTCCCCCAGCGGTGAATGCGCTAGTTGTCAGGATCACGAACTACTTTTTGGTTGTGCAGATGGTCGCGCTCGTTGTGAATCTTGTGCTCGAGAAGTCTCAGGAGATGTTGAAGGCGCTTTGAGGGTTTTCCGGATTGGAGAACAAAATACGCAAGCTCGATTGAGAGCTGATGATGGCCCTAAACACCGAACAGGAAAAGCGGCTTAAGCTATTTTGATGGCTTCACACCCTTGCGAGGACACACATCACGGAAAAAACATTCACTACATTTTGGGGCGGGGGCTTTGCAGTAGTCTCTTCCAAATTGCACGAGTTGATGAGACATTTTACCCCATTTTGCTTGGGGCAGTTTTTTGATGAGGTCTTGTTCGATCGTGATGGGATTTTTTTTCTGAGTCAGGCCGACTCTTTGGGCGATGCGCCCGACATGCGTGTCGACGACAAAGCCGATGTTTTTTTGATGGACATTCCAGAGGATCACATTGGCGGTTTTGCGCCCTACGCCGGCAAGGGAGGTGAGGGCTCCCATCGTGTTGGGGACTTGGCCATCATGGAAAAGTAACAACTGTTCAGCACATTTTTTCAAATTGCGAGACTTGGCTCGGTAGTACCCACAAGGCTTTACGATGGATTCAAGGTGCTCCACAGGTTGGGCAACAAAGCTTTCTAGATCCGGAAAAGCTTTCCAGAGCTGAGGCGTAGTTTTATTGACCCGGATGTCGGTGCACTGCGCGGATAAAATCACCGCAAAAAGAAGCGTATAAGGTCGAGCCTTATCCCAATCCAGGTGACAGATCTCAGAGGCATAGTGTGCCTCCAATCGATCGGCAAAAATCGCAGGATCTATATTGGGCATGGCTTGCAGTATACAATTACTGACGTTCAATAATCAATTAACAATCCTGGATAAAAAATATTACAATAGAGCCTGCTATGAAAAAATATTATTATTGGGGCTTCCTTATCAGTTTGTCTCTGGTACCTCGGGTCCAGGCTTCTATACAAGAAGATGTGAATAATTTTTTTGATTTTTTCTATACCGGTGGTGTTATCCAAGATAACAGCAATGATGCTTTACCACGTGTTGATTTGAATTTACCAGAGTTTTATGAGGTTCCCGCCCAGCCTACAGCACCTGACTTGGTAGAAGTCCGAAAACAGCTCTTTGAAGTCGAAACCGCTTTGAGCGAAGTCGAAAACACCCTCAAAAGTATCGAATATACCTCGACCCAAAATGTTGTAAAAGAAGGGGATTTGGAGCATGAGATTTATTTACTTGAAGGGGAGAAAGAAAAAGCACAAAAAGTCATCGAAGAAACTCAATCCAAAATCACCGAGCTCACCGAGCAGATTGAAACGATCACCAAAGAAAAAGCGGTTTTGAGGAGTCTCTATCGGATTGCGCAACAGGATTATGAAAAATTTATGATCCATCAATATCAAAGAGGCAACATGTTTGGAGGCAAGGGGGGACTTTTCTTTTTGAAATGGCTTTTTTCTGATAAAGAGGCTTCATCGGTACTCGAGGAGCGACGAACCACTGAAAACCTGGAATCCATAAAACGTGAAAAGAGGACAGAACTGCAAATCCTTCGTCAAGAATACGAATCAAAAGAACGATCTTTACTCGTGCATCAAACGCAGAAATATGGCCTTTTAGCCGAACAAGAAGCTTTGTTGTCTTTTTTCAACAACATGAGTGATACCAGACAAGAGCGTTTGAGAGATCTGCGAAAGGGAGATATCTATAGTGGTTTTGAGACGGAAGACTTGAGAAAACAGCAAGGTCGTCTGACACTCGAACTGGATCATTTGAGAGCGGCTCATAAACGGATCTATACCTATCTAGAAGCCCAAAATGCGCTTCCATCAGAGGATTTAAAAACCAATTTATATGTTTGGCCGGTGGATCCGCCGATCATCATCACGGCGGAGTTTCATGATAGTGTCTACGAGGAAAAACTTGGGCGAGTTCATGATGGCGTAGATTTTGGCGTGCCGCAAGGATCATCTGTTTATGCGATTGCCCCGGGGGTCGTCGAAAAAGTATATCTGGGGGGATTTGGATATAGTTTTATCATGATCCATCAGAACGATGGTCGCTACAGTACGTATGGACATCTCTCACAAATGCTGGTCAACGTGGGAGACGAAGTGACTGCAGGGGAATTGATCGCTTTGTCTGGTGGTGAAGTAGGATCCCTCGGGGCCGGTCCTTGGACAACAGGGCCGCATCTGCATTTATCACTTTTTGACTATGAAGGATTTATAGATGCTTTGAAATTCTTGCCAAAATTACCATAAGCATGTTATAAAGAACTCTAGCAATGATAAACACTATTTATCTCGGCGCCGACCATGGGGGGTATGACCTCAAGGAATCTATCAAAAAACACTTGGCCAAAAGCCCAGGCTATAAAGTCATAGACTTGGGGACCACGAGTACTGCGTCAGTAGATTATCCTGAATATGGGAAAGCCGTAGGGGAAAAAGTCGCCAAAGATCCCGAAAGCGTAGGCATTGTCGTTTGTGGATCAGGGGTTGGCATCAGTATTGCCGCCAATAAAGTCAAAGGCGTAAGAGCGGCTCTTTGTAACAGCCTAGAAGTGGCAGAGCTCGCAAGACAGCACAACGGGGCCAATGTCTTGGCGATGGGGGCTCGAACAAAAAATTATGATGATCCCCTGCAAATCGTTGAGGCCTTTCTCAATGCTCCGATGGACCCAGCCGATAGACACAAGCGACGAAGAGACCAGCTTGATAAATTGGGTAACTGAGTAACTTAAGAACTTGAGAACTTAAGAACTTTTACTATTGTCATGCTGAACTTGTTTCAGGATCTTGAATCTTTTGATATGAAAAAGCCCAAACCCTTTCTTCACAATCGTCTTTCTAAAGAAGAACTCAAAGCGCTTCGTGAAGCCGAAAGCTTTGCACGTCGGACGATTTCTTTTTATCGATATGTGAATATTGAGCAGCCAGAAAAGTTGCGCGATGAACTCTTTTTGAAATGGTCTGAATTTGGATGTTTGGGGCGGATTTATATCGCCAAAGAGGGGATTAATGCCCAGATGAATGTACCAGAGCCCCATTGGGAGGCTTTTGTCGCGCATCTGTACGGCTATGATTATTTTCGAGAAGTACCTTTCAAGGTTGCGGTAGAAGAACCCGGACATTCTTTTTATAAACTTACCATTAAAGTAAAACACAAGATTGTAGCCGATGGCCTGGATGATGAGAGTTTTGATCCGAGTAATACAGGGGATTATGTGACCGCAAGAGAAATGAACCAAGCTATTGAAGAAGGCGCCACGATCGTGGATATGCGTAATCATTATGAAAGTGAAATTGGTCATTTTGAAAAAGCGATTTGTCCAGATGCCGATACCTTTAAAGAAGAACTCCCAAAAGTGCTCGAAGACCTCAAAGGGAAAGAAAACGAAAAAGTCGTGATGTATTGTACCGGAGGGATCCGATGCGAAAAAGCGTCAGCGTTTCTCAAACATCATGGATTTAAGAGAGTTTATCACCTCAAAGGAGGTATTATTGACTATGCGCACCAAGTAGAAGCCGAAGGTCTTGAATCCAAATTCAGAGGGAAGAACTTTGTCTTTGATAATCGAGTAGGGGAGCGGATCACTCCAGATGTTATCTCAGAGTGTCATCAATGTGGTGAGAAGTGTGATCGTCATGTAAATTGCGGAAATCACGCTTGTCATTTGCTTTTTATCCAATGCGAAAAGTGTGAGCAGAGGTTAGACGGTCAATATTGTTGCACTAAATGCCATGATTTTGATCATTTGCCAGAAGCCGAAAAACGAGCCCTTCGGAAAGGTCCCGCGAAAGATGATTGCTTGGCGGTTTATAAGAGTCGATTACGGCCGAATTTGAAGGATATGAAGCAATAATCAACGAGACAATACTCAATATTCATGAAATGAGATTGAATATTGATTATTGAAGTATTGAATGTTGTTTTTTTTAGGCTTGGAAAAAGATGTTTTTTCTGCTATAATGATATGATTTTATAAGTTATCTCATGGTCGACATTGAAGCCATCGTTTCCGACGCTATAGCTGCCAAAGCTTCCGATATTCATATTTCGCCCCATTTGCCGGTATATTTCCGGGTCAACGGGAAGATGCGAAGAGCGGGGGATCCAGTGCTTGCGGATGAAGTAGATCGACTGGTTTCTTCGATTTTGAATTCGACGCAACTCGAAACGCTCAAAGACAAAAGACAGCTCGACTTTATGTTTCAAACCGCTGGTCATATCCGACTTCGTGGAAATGCTTTCAAAACCCATCTTGGGACGGCACTTTGTTTCAGACTAGTACAGAAAAAACTGAGACCTTATTCGAGTCTTGGGTTTCCGGATTTTATGAAAGACAAATTTCTCAAACTCAAACAAGGTTTGATTTTGATCGTGGGACCTACAGGACAAGGAAAATCAACAACGTTAGCTTCAGTGCTCACCGAACGTAATAAAAATCTATCAGATCATATTGTCACCATCGAAGATCCGATCGAATACGTGCTGGAATCTGAGAATAGTATCATCCAACAACGAGAAATTGGTCGTGATGTGATGAGTTTTCCCGATGGGATTCGTTCGGCCATGCGAGAAGATCCAAATGTGGTGGTGGTTGGAGAGATCCGTGATGCTGAAACTATGGTTTCGACTATAACGCTTGCCGAGACGGGACATCTAGTCTTTGGGACACTCCATACCAACAGTGTCGAACACACGATTGCCAGAATCCTTGATAGTATTCCCTCAGAGCTTGTACCACAGGTAAAAAGCCAGCTAGCGCAAAACCTACAAATGATTATCGCCCAAAGACTTGTACCAACGAGTGATGGAAAAGATCGAGTATTGGCCTACGAAATCATGAATATGAATATCGCGGTAGGAAATCTGATCCGTGAAGATAAAGTCCACCAAATCCAAAATACTATCCAAACCGATCAAAGTGGTGAAATGATCCAGTTTGAACAAAGTTTGGCAAGTCTGATGATTAATAAGTTTATTAGTGAAGAGACGGCTTTTGAATACGCTCCCGATCACAAGCAACTTGAAGCCATCTTGGAATTCAACGGACTCAGTAGTCAGAAGGACTAGAGAACTTGAGAACTGGCGCTCTATTTGGATCGTAATTCCCATACGCTTGAACTCAATAACTGGGTAGGTTTTTCAGTTATTTAGTTCTTAAGTTTGAGCGTAGATAAAAAATTGGTTTCTGGAGCGCCAGTTGAGATTTCAGCCTTGACAAAAGCTAGTGCAAAGCTAGAATCTCATAGCTTTTGATCCTTTTTTGGAATACTTACGCCACCAGAAAAGCCCTTTCAAAAGCTGTAATACTATCTTAAACCGGGCGTTACTAGTACACATGAAAACTGATGATGTAGTGAAAAATACCACTATTTCGAGTTTCCGTATTGGAGACTCTATTAAGGCCAAGGTCGTGGACAAAACCGCTTCTCGTATTTTGGTAGAACTACCAGAGGGCCAAGTCGGGATTATCACTAAAAAAGAAGCTTCAGGCGACGGTGTCACCACTGAAGATATCGAAGTAGGAGCCGAAGTACAAGCCACGATTATCGAACCTGAAAATGATCAAGGACTTATCGTACTCTCTTTCCGAAGAGCTTCACAGGATACCGCTTGGGCCGAACTTGGCGCCATGGTTGAAGATGAACGAAATCTTAAGATTAAAATTTATGAAGCCAATAAGGGCGGTCTTATGGCTAAATACAAAGGTATTAAAGCCTTTTTGCCCGTTTCACAATTGATGCCCGTCAATTACCCTCGAGTCGATGGTGCTGAAAGTGGTGAAATTTTGACGAAACTTCAGTCATTTGCTGGGAAAGATTTTATCGTTCGAGTGATTACCGCCGATCGAGAAGCTGGAAAAGTTATCCTTTCTGAAAAACTAGCCAATGAAGGGCAGATCAAAGAAACACTAGCGAACTTGTCTGTAGGAGACCGAGTGCAAGGGGTAGTTTCTGGAATCGTGAAATTTGGGATCTTTGTTACCTTTGGCGGAGTTGAAGGCTTGGTCCATCTTTCAGAGATTGACTGGGGACATGTTTCGAATCCTTCAAAAAACTACTCTATTGGAGATAAGTTGGAAGTATTGGTCATCGGGATTGATGGCGAAAAACTATCGTTCTCGATAAAACAATTGGGTGAAGACCCATGGCTTGATAAAGTTTCAAAATACGACAATGGTGAAGAAGTATCAGGGAAAGTGGCAAGGTGGAATGATACAGGGGTATTCATCGAAGTCACATCAGATATCCAAGGTCTTTTCTCTATTGATCAATTTGGAGTCAAAGAAGGTTCTAAACTTGGAGAATTGGTCAACAATAGTACGACGCTCACGGGAAGTGTTGTATCGGTTAATACCGATTCTCATAGACTCGAATTGAAGCTGTCAGACGCCGATATGAAAAAAATGAACGCTAGTACAGACAAAGAAGACAAAGCAGACTCAGCCTAATGTCTATAAGAACCTGTCTGGTTACTAGTAAAAAGGAGGAGCCCAAAAAGCTCCTCCGTTTTACTATTAGAGAAGGAAAGTTGGTGTTTGATGATGAAATAGTATTCAGTCCGGACTCATCTGGAGTCCGGACTGGGAAAAAAACAAAAAAGAACCCGGGCCGTGGAGGTTATGTCATGAATGATCCGGAGATCTTAAAAAAGCTTCCACATATGAGAGGGAAGATCCAGTATTATTTGAAAGTGAAAAATCTTAAAATACCGGAAAATTTGGGAAACATTTTCGACCGAAATAAGCATAATTGATGAATGTGAGTGGAGAAATCTCCGATATTGTATTTTTAAAATACACAAAGGGAGACCTCTCCGTTCACGTATAAATTGATTTAGGAATTCCAGTCGAGGATGTTTTTCCATTTGATTTATTTTCTTCGTCAGGTTAAGCTCCCTCTCGCAATGATCACTACAAACCAAGCTCGATATTATTATACAGCCCTTCACCGAAGATCGCTGTAGTTTTGTAGTAGTAAAACCTTAAACCTTTCAGAAGCGATCTTACCAAGGATCGTTTTTTTTGTATTTTTTATTTTTCCTCCTCATGAAACCCTCTATTCACATTATCGGCAACGGCTACTTTGGGACTTTCCTTAAAAATATTTTAGATCCTTACGTGGTGCTGGATGAAAACTCAGATCACAAAATATTGGCCGTGCCTTTCGAAAGCTACGAAGCCGTCGCCAGAAGTCATAGCGGCAAGCATTTGATTAATGTCTGTTCGGTGCAAGAAGAGACCAATAGCATTTGTCTGAGTCATTCAGACCGCGTGACAGGGTTTCATCCTTTGTTTGGTCCTAGAAGCCCAAAAGAGGGGAGAAGTGGTATCGTGACGCACTTGTGTAACGAAAGTGAGGTGATTTTGGAGGTCTTTGAAAGCATTGGTTGTCATATTGTGAAAACGATTCATGGAAGACCTTTTGATGGACAAACACATGATGAGATTATGGCAAAAACCCATGGACTGATTGTGTGGTTTCACCAGCACCTTCAAAACAAGGTCGGAGAAATCAAAGACATCCCAGAAGATTGTTTGCCACCGAGTTTCAAAGCGCTCAAATCCTTTAAGGATTTTGTAAACGAACTGGGAGACTTTTCTCCTGGAACGCTGAGTTCGATCAAAGCAAATCGTTACTTCCCAAAGACCTGAACCACAAAATATTCACCTTTGGGATTTTGGGCGACCCCACTACCGACTTTGGTCCATTTTTGCTCCAGCATGTTTTTGCGATGAGATCCAGAGTTCTCCAGTCCATCCAAAGCCAATTGGAAGGTCGTCCCAAAGCCTACATTTTCTCCAAAGTTGCTTCCCGTGAGTCCTGCATCAAGCACTCGTTCTTGAAAACCTCTCCCCTGTGGATCAGTGTGCCCGACAAAATTTTCATCCGCCATACGCTGAGCATAGGCTTGGGCAAAGGTATCAAGATCTAAACTTTTGTTGAGGAGGGCTCGGCCTTGTTTTGTTCGTAAGACATTGATCCAATTACGCATGCTTGAAGCGGTGTTTGAGCCTGTTTCTCTATTGGGCCAAGGATATACGGGGAGGGTCCATTCTTTGTAAAAATAAATCGCTCGATTGAAAAGCACTTCGCCTTGATCGCTCAAGATTTCAAAAATATAAGTCCCAAAAGTTTCGGGAATGATTTGGGCTTGGTAGTCTTCTGGACTTTCTTGGTTAAGTGGAATTTCTCGTACGAGTCCATCAGGCGTGGTGAGATACGCTACTTCTCGTAGATTTATCCGGGTATCTCGAAGTTTGATATCGAATGGGACGGTTTGAAGTACATTATAAAATCTTTTAAATCCGGGGATTCGAACTATATCTTCCTCGTTATCACGGAAGCCTGAAAGGAGAAGGAAATTTTGAAAATATACTTTGATCCATTGTTTGTCCTGAGTGGCCAAACTACTCAGCGAACTTGGGGCAAAATAAAGATCCATTCTCAAAGTTTCTCCGGGCGTGAAACTCTCGAAAAATTCATAAGGAATGCCAAAGTTACTGACACCATCTTCAAAGTAGAGTGATTTTGTTTTTTGTTCGCCCTGGTTAAAGACCACTCTGGCAATATGATTGGTCGGCGTTACAAAAGAGATATAAACTTTCTCTTCATCAGGAAAAGTTCTCA
>DATDAE010000113.1:0-13691 GCA_036525565.1 Candidatus Altimarinota bacterium | reverse complement strand
TCCGATCATTTTGCCGATTTCTGAGAAGTTGTATCCCTTATTGAGATGATACTCGATCTCTTGCCGATCTGTCTTTGTGAGTTGTGCCATTTGTTTATGACTCTACTCATCTCTCTGTTGCATTTAAGATTTTAGGATTGGGAAGATATTATGATTATGTCAGCAAGGGGTCCTGCAGGAGATCGACGAAGGAGGATACAGGTCGGCCAAGATCTAGAGGATTTGAAAGGCGCTTTAGACCAAGCTGATGGCCCAGAACAGAGCCCCATAGCGCTCAGGGCTTGCCTGAAGGATGCTTCATCACGAGTTAGGAGTTTGCTCAGGCGTTCTCAGGTGATGACGATCATCCGCACCCATGTATCTGGCGTGGAAAGAGAAGTCATCGTACCAGGGGATTATGCCCTCGGGCTAGATCAGCTACCGGGATCAGATAATTTTGCCGATCTTGATTTGGATGTTTATAGAGAGCATCGTCCGGGTGTCGGACTCGAACGCTTGCGAGTTACCAAGTCCAAAGGGAGTCTCCATGATCCAGACGGAAAAGACGTAGTCGCTTACGAGCAATTGCCTGCTCGCAGAGCCGTGGCTAAGGCTTTAGAGTTATGGCAGTATCGCCAGATAGACGGGCTGGTGGTAACAGAAACCCCTTGTATGGCGACAGAAAATATGCGAAAGCGTGTTTTTCAGATGGGGGTTTTGTTGGTGCATGATCATGGGCAGCAAGCGGTGGAAGTTTTAGTCAATCAGCATTTTAGATCGACTAGGCATCTCCTTCTCGATCCAGATGAGCGACCGTGTGATATCAGACTTTGTCCGATTCCTTTTAAATCCAATCCTAATCATACTGAGATGGAAGAAGGGGAGGGGAATATGTGTGTCATTGCGGCGCATCCGGCTTGAGGGTTTAAGTGTCTTGACTTTTCTGTGGAAAAGTTTACAGAGATTGTAATGGATAAAGAAATGATTGGAGTGGCAACAGCACTCTACGGGGATGAGGAAGAAGTTACGTTGTCTATAGCGAGACTCAAAACGCAAAGCGCAGAGTCTATTAAATTGGCTGATCATAGAAATATAGTTTTTGATCCTTCTTCTAAGGAGGCGACAAGAGAGGCCTTTTCGCAATTATTTGAATATTATTGCCTTGATCGAGTCCAATTGATGCATCATTGTCGAGGTCAGCTTGCTCAATTACCATTACAAATAGTTCATGGAATACCAGAAACTAGTAATCCGGAGTTCTTTGGTAACATACTGCAAAATGCTTTCCCGGAATTTCTAGCAATTGATCGTAGTTGTCCGGATCTTATTGAGGTTAATAGAATTTTCGATGAAATCATTCAGTCGGCTTTTCAAGATTTTTTTCGGAGCCATCCGTCATCCGCCAGAGAAGATGGTTTAACCCCTATAATAGAAAGTCATCCTTCAGTTTTGTTTGGAGCGGAATGTCCTGGTACCAAATGTAGGAGTACGATTACTGAGTCAGAAGAGGAGATCTCAAGACTTCTCGAAAAAATTATTACAAGAGCGGAAGAGGGAGACAGGGATGCGCTGATGGAACTCCGAAAAAACAACACTTCTGGAGGCTGAGAAGTATGTTGAGCTTCTTGATGAAAGGGATATTGCTATTCCTCGATTTGTTCTCTTTGGAAGACAGAGAGAGCCCTTTAAGTCTTGTCTAAGATATACTTATTTAGAAAAATTTGGCTTAAAAGATCTTTTTGTAGCAGCGCTTAATACCCATATAGCCAAAAGGTATGAGAAAACTGGTAGGCCGCCTCATAATATTTGTATTAAAACTCCTCATGACGCCCCATCTCCACCTTTTTCTGATATTTGCGCTACGCATTTGGCAGACGTTTGGGATATCTTGAATGAAACCCGTGATAAGCGACACATTCAAGCGGTTTTTGCTTAAAAGGTTTGTTTTTGACTTTTCCTTGTTTAAATATTACAATTTGTACATATTGTACACTATTTGAAGCATGACCGTTTATTCTACTACTCAAGCTCGGCAGCAGTTTTCAGATCTCATCAATCAAGTGAAGTATGAGAAAAAGATGATTGCTATCGGACGAAATAACAAGAAAGAGGTCCTTATGGTGCCTTATCCAGACGTGGATGGAACTGATATCCCTATTTCGGATATGAACGCCAACTCTTCGAGTTTTGCTTTTTTGTTGGACGAGCCAGATCTTTATTCTTTTACAGATCTCAAAAAGCGTTATGTATAAATTTGGAACGATTGTGCTCATCCCTTTTCCTTTTACCGATCTTACTTCGAGTAAGGTTCGACCAGCGCTTATTGTTTCCAAAGTTCATAAAGGTGAAGACGTAATAGTTTGTTTTATCAGTTCTGGAAGTAAATATCCAGGATTACTTATTACCAAGAATTTGGAAGTATTTGAAGGGAGTGGGCTTAAGGTTGATTCAGTGGTTCGTTTTGATAAGATAGCGACCCTTGATAAAAAGCTTGTTTTGGGTGAATTGGGAATTTTGTCTGAAAGTTTTTTGAGAACTCATAAATCTCAATTTGTGGATGTTTTTGGATTTTAATAGAAATTAATTACACTTTGAACAATGTCAGAAGGAGGTAATGAAGGTTTAGATGGTTTGCTCATGGGTAACGTCGCTGAAGACGTTACTGAAAATGATGAGCAGATTGCGGCGCGTATTGCCGCCGCACAAGCCAAGATTGCCAAGATTCGAAAGCAAGAGAATAAGGCCAAAAACTATGATCATATTTTGGCTAAACTTGTTCCAATCTTGGGAAAAGTAGAGCTTGATTTCGTGATTTTTTGTATAGATCACGAGGTACCAAGTTTGACGATTTTGTCCGTGCTTTCGATCTTGAGAGCCGAAGCTGAAAAAGCCTGTCACGAAGAGTTTCACAAATATATCGAAGAAAAAGCCGACTTTAGTATGGCGCAGTTCAAAAATAGAAAAGTAGAAGATAAGGTCGCCACCTGGTGGACTTTTATCGTGGGAGCGGACATGATGTCCGATACCATTCGACTCAAGCAAGCCTATGGGAAAGAAGAATTTGCCCAGAAGTTTCCTCGTTTTATGGCCTTCTTCTTGCATAAATATCTCAAAACCAATCACCAAGATCAGTATGATGAGGGCGCTTTGATCAAGATTCTGAAGGGCTATGCTGAACGACTTTTTGAAGTCGAAGAAGCGCTCGAGCTTGAGTTGGTCAGTGATGCGGCGCAACTTGAGATCGAAAAACGAAAAGTCGAGCGCGAGGAAGAATAATACTCCAATTTGATTTGCGTTCGCGGCCCGAACTTCTTATCATTTCCTTGATGAAATTTACGATAGCACAAAAAGACCTCCTTGAGAGCCTAAAAGTGGTTTCCAGGGCCGTTTCTTCTCAAAACACGCTTCCGGTGTTAGCCAATATCCTCATTAAAGCTGAGGGCAAAAAAGTTTATTTTGCGGCTACGAATTTAGAAATCTCGATTTCTACCTACTGTGAAGCCGAAGTAAAAAACGAAGGCGCCATCACCGTGCCTTCGAAAATCTTGACGGCTTATGCCTCGCTTTTAGGCAAAGGGGATGACATCGAACTCAAATTGGGCGATGGTTTGACGCTTGAAGTAAACTCAAAATCTTCAAAGACTAAGATCAAAGGAATCGCTGCGGATGAATTTCCCGCTATTGCGAGAGTCGAAAGTGGTAATCGCATGATGATTGATCAAAAACAATTTAGAGATTTGGTGGATAAAGTGGCTTTTTCAGCTCAAGAGAACGCTTCAAGACCGATCCTTTCGGGGATTTCTTTTGTGGCGAATAAGGAAAGTTTGAGAGTGGCGGCTACGGATTCCTACCGATTATCAGAAAAAGTGATCAAACTTGGAAAACCCGTAGAAAATTTACAATGTATTATCCCAGTTCGAGCTATTATAGAAGCTGATAGATTATGTGGAGGAGAAGGGGCTGTGAGCGTGACGGTTTCTGATAACCAAGTCATGTTTACCTGTGGTAATACAGAGTTGGTTTCCCGACTCATCGAAGGGAAATTTCCTGATTACGCTCAAATATTACCAAAAGAAAAACAAACCACGGTCGAAGTTGATCGTAGTGAATTGGAGCTCGCGGTTAGACGAGTTTCGATCTTTGCTAAAGAGAATAATCAACATATGAAGCTTGAGTTTGTAAATGATGGCTATTTGACGATTTCGACCGATAGTACACAAATCGGGGAAGAAAAAACAACCGTTCCTATCAAATTAGAGGGTGCCAATAACGCCATTGCGCTCAATGCCGATTACGTACTAGATGTCTTGACAGCCCTGTCTGATCAGACTAAGGTGCGCATCGAGCTGGAAAAGAAGCTTAATCCTGCTGTCTTCAAGAACGAAAAAGAAGATGATTTTGTGCATTTGATTATGCCATTGAAGATGTAATCGACTTGAGAACTTAGAAACTTGAGAGCTTGAGAATGGAAAACATATTCCTAAGTTCCTAAGTCCGTGAGTTCATAAGTTCAATAAAAGTGTCTTTTTAATGCCAAAGGTTTCCGATCTGCCCTTTCGTCTAGAAATAGACGAACCTTTACAGTATTTGCAGGCGCATAAGCGTCTCACTTTCGTCAATGTCGGTAATGCTGCCGCGAAGGCCTATTTGATGTCACAGCTTTTTGCACAAAGTGATTATCAAAATATTTTCTGGGCTTCGGGTGATGAGCAGTCCGATAACACGCAGATCAATGCCAATAGTTTCTTTGATGGTCAGGTAGTCGCCTTTGGGGCAGAAGTAAGCTTGAGAGAGTATTATCATCTGCGTCAGTTTTTGGCACAAAAGACAAAGGAAAAGTACTTATTTTTGTTTGAGCAGGTAGAAGCTACTTTGGCTCAGAAATTCCCCACAGACGAGCAAATAGACACGGAGTGTCTTACCTTGAAAGTAGGAGAAAAGATAAGAATCTTTGAGGTCTTTGAAAAATTTGGGCGTATGGGCTACGACGTCTGTAATGATCCACATCTTGGGCCTGGGGAATTTGTGAGAAGAGGGGAGCATCTTTTTGTCTATCCGATCAATGCCTTCACTTGCTATCGGATTAATCTTTTTGGAGATGATGTTGAGACGATTGAGGCCTACCATCAACCCACCGATGGCGAGCATGTTTCGGTTTTTCCAAATGGCAAGGTCGAGTCGCATCCTAAAAGTCTTGATATTTATCCTGCAACGTTTGATAAAGCGCTTGGAACGGATTTCTCGCACATTATTGAAAAAACACCTAAAGGTCTTTTTATCGCGGATGATCTAGATAAAGATCTCCATCCAGAAGGGGATTTTCCTTATATTGTTTTTACGACTTTCCCCGATAATGAGGAAAAATTTTATCATCTCAACTTCTTTTCGGTGTTGCCTTTTTATACGGTGCCAGACTTTATCACCGAGGTAAAAGAACGTTTCCGTCGGGAATTTACGGTGGTGGTCGCCACTAAAAAGATCGAGGAACTCAAAAGCTTGTTCCGAGAATACGAGATCATGTGGACTGATGACCCGCAAAAGGCCATTGATTATCCTTCGACATTACTATTAGAAGAAAAGAAAGACGGGCAATTCTTGCCCCATTCTTTCCAAAACAATGATCAGAAGATTTTGTATCTGACGGATCGAGAGATTTTTTATTTTCGGCGTTCCCATCGACAACAAAAGAGTATTTCCGCGGTGAGTCTTGATCTTATCAATTCGCTCAAGGCGGGGGATTATGTGATTCATAACGATCACGGGTTAGCGCTTTTTGATGGGATTGTGCGTCGGAAGGTGAGTGAAGAAGGGGGAGAACGAGAATATCTCAAACTTTGTTATGCCTTGAATGATAAGCTTTTTGTCCCAGTGGAATCCGCAGAAAAGGTCACCAAATTCATCGGAGATGATAACCCCAAACTCAGTCGTCTGGGGAGTGCCGATTGGCAAAAAACCCAAAAGAAACTCAAGAAAGAAACCGAACGGATTGCCAAAGAACTTTTGAAACTTTATGCCTCCAGGGAACTCGCGAAAGCCGAAAGCTTTGCAGCGGATGATGAAATGATGAAAGAATTTTGTGATTCGTTTCCCTATGAACTCACCCCCGGACAAGCCCAAGTGTGGGAAGACGTCAGGATCGATATGGAGCGGCCCCGTCCGATGGATCGTCTGGTGTGTGGGGATGTGGGATTTGGAAAGACCGAGATTGCGATGCGAGCGGCCTTCAAGTGTTTTCGGAGCGGAAGACAATGTGCTTTGCTTTCCCCGATTACGATCTTGGCAGAACAACACTATGAGAGTTTTATGAATCGTATTGCGGGAAAAAATTATGGATTGAGAGTTGAATTATTATCCCGATTTCAAACCAAAGCGGAGCAGTCAAAAATCCTCAAAGATTTGGAACATGGGCTCGTAGATATCGTAGTAGGGACTCATCGATTACTTTCCGAAGACATAAAATTTAAAAAACTAGGTGTACTGATCATCGATGAAGAACAACGATTTGGGGTGAAGCAAAAAGAAAAACTCAAAACCTTGAAGTCAGGGGTGGATCTTTTGACCCTCACCGCAACCCCGATCCCTCGGACACTGCATATGGGGCTCAACAAGCTCAAGGATATTTCGACGATCACCACACCGCCCCCGGGGAGGCTTCCAGTGGTCACCGAAGTCCGTAAATACAATCTCAACCTCATTCGAGAACAAATCCTCAAAGAAATTGAACGAGGAGGCCAAGTTTATTTTTTGCATAATCAAGTCAGGACGATCGAAGGACAAACCGCGCAACTCAAATCGCTGATTCCAGAAGCGACCTTTATCGTGGCTCACGGACAACTCTCGCCACATGATCTAGAGGATCGGATCAAACGGTTTAAAAATGGTGAAGCTAATGTGCTCGTGGCTTCGACCATAATTGAAAATGGGATTGATCTGGCCAATGCCAATACTTTGTTTGTCAATCATGCGGACAAATTTGGGCTTTCACAACTCTATCAACTTCGAGGACGAGTAGGACGAAGCCGGACGCAGGCCTACGCGTTCTTTTTGTATCATGGGCAAAAGCTCGCGCTAGATTCCAAAAAACGACTAAGAGCTATTGTCGAGGCGTCTGAGCTTGGAGCGGGATTCCAGATCGCGATGAAGGATCTGGAGATTCGAGGGGCTGGGGAAATCTTGGGCGCGAGTCAATCAGGCGCTATCAAAGACACCGGAGTTTCTCATTTTATGCGATTACTCCACAAGACCATCGAAGAAATGAAGAGTGGAGAACTCTCCTCCCAAGTTCAAGAAGAAGAAAATATCAGTGTAGAAATACCACTTTCGGCGTATATACCCCCATCGTTTATCCCCAATGCGGATGAGAAAATCCAAGTCTATCAAGAGCTCGCCAGTTGTAAAAATCCATCACAACTAGAGGACTTGCGGGCAGGGCTTGCGGCTGATTATGGAGTATTGCCAGCAGAAGTAGAAAATCTCTGCAAAGTGATCAGACTCAAAATGGAGCTTCGAAAGGTGAACATTGTGGCTTTACGCGTACATAAAGCCTCACATAAAAGTTATGAAATTATTTTACGTATGGGAGCCAATTTTGAGGCTTCTCAGGTTTTTGGACTCCTAAAGGTTTCTAAGTTTGAATGGATTATCGGAGAGAATGCCCTCAAATTGCAGTTAGAACATCTACCGATCACTTGGTATCAAGATTTATTGAAAGAGATTGCTTGTCTGGCACCCTTGACGAAAGAAATGCTTAAGAAGGGCTAAGCCGCTCTTGGGTGAATTGCGAGCGGACACCGAAAGTAACAATATAAAACGTATTTTGAGTAACAAGAATACAAAAGAATGGACTTGACAAGCCTTGCTATTTGAATATGTTTTAAACACAAATTGCAAATTTTGGCCATAATGCATTTATTTACATCAATCTTCCGTAAGTGTTTAGTCTGTGTTTTAGTAATGACACTTGGACTTACGCTTTTTTCTTTTACCGCGAAAGCGCTTTTCCCCGAAAGTTTCTGGCGAGTCGTCCAGGTTGCGGAGCGATTGGCTTTCTTATATGGGGGGACGGCAAATCCTACTGAATTCATGAGTATCGAGCAAGACGGTCGAATTGGGATCGGGGCTATTCCGACCAATGCGAGTGCTATTTTGGAACTCCAATCAGAAGACAAAGCGCTCCTCGTAAGTCGAGTGAGTGGGATTTCGGCCATTGCCACCCCTGAAAATGGTATGATCGTCTATGATCAGAGCGCCCTTTGTTTCAAAGTATACCAAACCGATCGTTGGTCTGAATGTATCGATATCGCTCAAGGGATCAGAGTCCTTCCACAAGAACCACAAGGGGGAAGTATCGGTGATGTGTATTATAATACGAGTAACAACACGCTCTTTATTCACGATGGGAACCAATGGATCCCCGTGACGGCTAATTTTTTAGAACTTACGGCTTATAGTTTTGCGTGTACTCGACATGACTTAGTCGAACCCAATCGTCAGTTACGATGTCCAAACAATAAAAGAATTACGTCTTTGTTTTATGAGACAGCGACTTATTCGCCGACGGTTGATTTTCACAGTATTCCAGAAATCACAGGAGTCGAGTGTTGTTCGACGGCCTATCATCCTTTTTATTGGGATACGACGGCTTGGTCGGCTTGTTCGGGGGGGAGCCAAAGTCGAAGTGTCAGTTGTAAAGGTACCAATGGAGCAGCTGCTGATCTGAGTGCTTGTATAGCTTCTCATCGCCCAGCGTCTTCACAAAGTTGTGAAGTGCCCGTGATCCCAGCTCAATGGCAAGCGGGAAACTATGGAGCTTGTTCGGCTTCAGGGGTTCAAACCAGAACCGTTACTTGCGTGGGACCTGGCGGAAACGAACTTCCTGGACAATGTGATGCATCCATGATGCCAACCACTTCTCAGAGTTGTACACCACCCTCTTCAGGAACAAATATCACCTGTGAAGGCAATGATACCGATACAGGATGGGCCTATGGACCGACCTCAAATCCGCAACAAGGATATGATGGACGAGATGGTATCTCAGCGCCAGCGTGTTTAGCCGAATGTAAAGACCGTATTCAGGATCTAGTTGATGGCGGAGAAACTAGCACCCAATTTACTTGTAGGAGACATGAAGCAGGGCATTGTTATCCTGTGGTTGCAGGATTAGATCGTCAACCAAGAAATTACTTGGGGTGTAATGGATGTCAGACTCGATTTTGTACTATACCAGGAGGAACGACGACCAATACTGGTCCATCAGATAATGCACAATGTGATGCTACTGGGAAATTCACGATCCCAGCAGCAGAATTCGACAGCCTGGATGGAAGTGCCAATAGTTTCCTCCGAGGTCGTAATCACGCCTATATTGACTGGAGTCGGTGTGATAATCAAGTAACCGCGGCTTCCGTGGACAATGGCGGTATCCGTATTAATTTCCGGAATCCACCACGAGCGGGTCGAGTAACTTTTACCGTCAATACTGGTCATGCTCGAATCTATCGAGTAGCGCATGCTTCAAACATTTCAGGAAACCTGCCAGGAAGATTCAGTAGCAACAGAACCTATGTTTATAGCTGTGATTTCAACGGTAGTAGCTATAGCTGTAATGTTCGATAAGCACCATTAATACATTATTTTAGTTAATCTCTAAATGAACCAACCCTCTAAAATCCAAAAGCGATCCATGATACTCCTACTAGCCTTGATGCTGGTGTGGGGGAGTATATTTACCGTCAAAGCGGTGTTCCCAGAAAGTTTCTGGAGAATGATCCAAATCGCCGAACGACTTTCTTTTGTTTATGGAGGCGTCGCCAATCCGGCCGAATATTTCAGTATCGAAAGTGATGGTCGAGTAGGGATGGGCGTAATTCCTCAGAATCATAGTGTTATTTTAGAACTGAAATCAGAAAATAAAGCCTTACTCGTTCCACGAGTAAACAGTGTTTTCAATATCCAAATACCAGAGAATGGGATGATGGTTTATGAGAAAGCGAGAGAATGTTTCAGAGTCTATCAAGCGAACGCTTGGTCAAATTGTCTGGGAGATACCGGCAGTATTCGAGTCCTTCCACAAGAACCAACGGATGGGAAATTAGGGGATATTTATTATAACACCACCAACAACACGCTTTTCATCCATGATGGAAACCGATTTGTAGCCGTAAGTGCTAATTTCTTGGAACTCACAGCCTATAATCATAGTTGTATGCGGATGACGGTCACCGACCCAAGTCTTCAAGTGCAGTGTCCCAATAACAAAAGAATTACATCGCTCTTTTATGAGCCAGCGACTTTTTCTCATACGATTGATATTCATACTACCCCGGAGATTGAGGCGGTGGAGTGTTGTGCTACGACGCATTTTCCTTTCTTTTGGCATACGAGTGAGTGGAGCCAATGTGCGGGAGGGAATCAGAGTCGAAGTGTGACTTGTCGTGATAATACCAATAATGTGGTGGATAATGGGCTTTGTATAGCCGCGCACCAACCTCCTACGACACAAAACTGTGAAGAACCTATTATCCCGGCCAGTTGGCAGATTGGCGCTTATGGAGAATGTTCTCGAGCGGGAGTTCAGAGTCGTCTGGTGACGTGTGTGGGACGAGATGGGACGACTATGGCAGGGCAATGTGATCCAGCGATTAAACCACCGACAGGACGAACCTGTGATATTCCTCTTAATTGTGAAGAGATTGTTATTGGAGCCAATCATCCGCTCGATCCTTTTATTCGGGATGGTGGGGTGACGCTTGGATCTGATCGAATCACGTTTAACAATAGTACAGCCATTACGGCTTTTGTGCTCGCCGTACAGCCATCAGGCCTTTCTGGGGTCGGTGTTGTGGGAATGGAAAATGGTATTAGTAGTGCCAATATGGGGCAATCGGCGACCGCGCAAGCGGTTTGTCGCGCCGCAGGATTCAATAACGTCTTAAGTGGTACCGATGCTGATGCTTGGCATAGTCCTCATGATAATACCTTGCACTTTTGGAATGGGAGCTCGTTCTCGAGTACCAATGCCAAATACCCAGGATCCAATATCCGTAAAGATCGAAAAATTAATACACTCACTTGTGTAGATCCATTTGGAATCAGTGTGGACGCGCGATGTACAGGCGGCGGCGGGACACCACCACCAAACACTTGTAATGATACTTTTGTACAAATAGCCAGCCATAGATCTAGTGCTCATGCCGGGCGGATGATCGAATACACTTCATCAGTGTCTGCCGTCGAAAAAGAGTTTAGTGTGACGGTCTTCACCGAAGATCTCAACTACACCATACGATTTATGGATGCTTCGGGTAATGTGATACGAAGTGAAGTCGCCAATCCAGGACGGGATGGAAACAATGATATTAACACGGCTACCTTTTCTCACCGAGCGCACCAAGTCTACTTGAAAGTAACCGAAGGTGGTCACGCTCCATCTTCTGACTTTGGATACACGGTCAGATCTAGAGGCATATGCTCGGTCGCCACAGGCCCATCAAATAATACGCAGTGTGATGCCACGGGGAAATTTACGATCCCAGATGCAGAGTTTAATGCCTTAGATGGAAGTGCCAATAGTTTTCTTCGAGGAGGGAATCATGCCTTTGTGGATTGGGCTCGATGTGACAAACAAGTCACAGCCGCTTCAGTTGATAATGGAGGTATCAGAATTAATTTTCGAAATCCGCCAAGATCTGGAAATGTGAGGCTTACGGTAAACACCGGTCATGCTCGACTTTATAGAGTGGCGCACGCTTCAAATATTTCAGGGAATTTACCATCAAGGTTTACCAGTAATAGAACCTATACCTACAACTGTTCTTTCAATGGCAGTCAATATAGCTGTAACGTCCAATAAGCTCCTTGCCTTGTCTTACTAAATTATCATGAAATTATATCGAAAACTAACCCTCGCGCTTGTAGTCTTGACCATCTTCGGAACGGTTATGACGACCAAGGCTGTATTCTCAGACAGCTTTTGGATCGTCCATCAAATCGCCGAACGAATGGCGTTTGTGTATCGGGGAATTGCCCCAGGAGGTACTGAATATATGACCATCCAAAATGATGGGAGAGTTGGTATCGGAGTGGGCGATGCTGATATGAGC
The DNA here is from genome assembly GCA_036525565.1 of Candidatus Altimarinota bacterium. GTDB lineage: Bacteria > Patescibacteriota > Gracilibacteria > UBA4473 > UBA4473 > DATDAE01. The sequence goes on along the minus strand of DATDAE010000113.1, from coordinate 1,608 downwards.
CACGGAGCCGTGCTCGAGCTCAAATCATCAGACAAAGCGCTCTTGATCCCACGAGTAGAAGTCGTAGGGGATATCGCTACCGCAACAAACGGGATGGTCGTCTATGAAAACAAAGACCAGTGTTTCAAGCTGTATCAACAAAATAATTGGACGCCTTGTTTGGGAGTCGCTTCGTCGATTAAAGTCGCTTCAAGTGAGCCCGCTAATGGAACAACGGGCGATGCGTATTACAATACGATCCTCAACCGACTGTTTGTGCATGATGGACAAACGTTCGTAGAAGTGAAAGTAGATTTTGAAACGCTTACGTCTTCGAATCACAACTGTACCGTGCATGAAGTTGCCGAACCCAATCTGCAAGTTCAATGTCCAGCCAATAAACAATTGGTTTCCCTCTTTTATGAAAATCAAACCTTTAGCAACACCCCTGATCGGCATTTGATTCCAGAAGTAACCGGGATCGAGTGTTGTGAAATGACTTTTGGAACCTATTGGTGGCATACTAGTGATTGGAGTAACTGTTCAGGTGGCACACAAACTCGAACCGTCACTTGTAAAGATACCAACGGAGCCAATGTCAGCGAAGCGCTTTGTGTGGGAAGTCAAAAATCAGAAGCTACTCAATCTTGTGGAACGGCCGAGCCAACTGGCAATCAATGTTTTGGTGGGGTCGATAAAGACGGTAATGCTTGTGCTTGCGGATATGCAGGCGAAGTTACAGCCTCTACTCGTATCGGAGTCTTTGGTCCAGAGGAAAACGTACTAGGATTTCCAGATGCCGTTTCAGGCGGTCAAGATCAAGACAACTCCAATACCGCTGAATTTGATAATGAAGGCAATACGCCGGGATCGGTGACAGTGAGACTACAAAGTCCAGTTATCAATGGTCCGGGGACTGATTTCATTCTCCACCTTTGGGATTTTAATCCATCCGAATCTTTTGAAACCCTCGTGAGTCAAGATGGGACGACCTTTGTCAGTCTTGGGAATAGCCAGTCAAACAATGGAAGCGTGAGTGGTGAGCTGAGTCGTATCGGATTTGATGTAGCGGCAAGTCAACTCGCTGAGGTTAATTTTGTGAAAATAGTAAATGCCAACATCGACATGATCAATGCGACAGAAGGTCCAGATATCGATGCCTTCGAACCACGTAATTGTACGATTGTAGAATCGCCTAATGCTTGTCCGACTCCTCCAGAAGGTATCACGACTAATGGTGGCTTTGAGGACGGGAATACAGGATTTTATAGCGAATATACCTTTAAACGTTAATACCTTATGGTTTTAAATCTTATGAAAAAACGACTTATATTGCTTTCGCTGATCGTAATACTCGCCGGATGTGGCGGAGGCGGTGGCGGTGGTACCGCGCGACCAAATCTTGCCCCAGGGCAGTACGGGATTGTACCTAACCCAAGTACGCTTGATGCGGATTTGCCAAGCATTACGCATGACGGAAATATGCTGGTGGTCAACCCGGATGGAACTTCCAAAAAGTTTTGGTGTCAACGAATTGATATCGTTCCGAATCGAAATTATCAGTTTTCAGCGCAAGGACGATCACTTACAAACACGCTTGTGACGGTTGAATGGTTGATCAATAATGAG
>DATDAE010000112.1:0-6112 GCA_036525565.1 Candidatus Altimarinota bacterium | reverse complement strand
GTGGCGCTGATAATGTGTCAGCGGAAGAAAATCTGATTCGGAAGCTTAATGAGAACCTGGAAAATCTCAAAAAATCTGAATTGATTATTTTTTATACCAATACCTCCCGAGGGGTTCAAAGTTTCTTACAATTTTGGCAGGGATTATCTGCGGAAAATCAATTTAGTCTCAAAGATAAGCGTTTTATACAAATCTCTGACGAGCGGCTCAATCAGATTGGAAAACGTACTAGTCCATTGCGTGAAAGCTTGGGCATTAAAGAGATGCTTTTGACTCGGAAAGATGCCTTGAGCGTCTTGATCAATAAGATTGAGACGAAAGATATTACCGCAGACCTTGATAGTTTTGGGATAGAATATAAGATCTTGGATGCTAAATTTCAGTCGACGCTTTGGCCGTTGACACGATTGATGAACTTCTTTGTGACCAATGGGATCTCTCAAACCGTCGTTTATTTATTATTAGCGGTTCCATTTTTGACCTTTATGGTCTCCTTTTTCCGTCAATTTGTAGGGATTTCTACTTTTGGAGTTTTTGCGCCCTTGATGTTGAGTTTAAGTTTTATGGTGATGGGTATCCAGTTTGGGATTATGGTTTTTGCCGTAGTAATGGCTGTGAGTTATATGATTCGTTCTGTTTTTGAGAAGGTCGATATTTTGTATATTCCAAAAGTGAGCTTGCTCCTCAGCTTTTTGGCGCTTTCTTTCTTCTTTGTTTTGGCACTCGCGATTGCGCTGGGACTCAAGCAAAATTTGGCGCTGACGGTTTTTCCCATGATGGTGATGTCGACGATCTCTGAAAAATTCCTGGCCTCTCAGTCCAGTGAGGGACTCAAAACCGCTATTATAAATACCGCGGAAACGGTTTTCGTCTCTCTTGTGGCGTATGCTTTTGTCGAATGGGATGTCATCAATAACGCCGTCACCGCTCGTCCAGAGTGGATTTTGCTCCCTATCTTGGGAAATATTTGGCTTGGTCGATTTACGGGGTTACGGATGACTGAATATTTTAAATTTCGGAGTTTGCTCCGAGAAGACAGTCAGGAAGAATAAAAATTATGGCTTTCAAATCATACGCTTCTGGGATACTTGGAATGAATGCAAGAAACCTCTTGTATCTCAATCGTTATAATAGTGGCGCCAATAAGCATTTTGCAGATGATAAAATCTTTACCAAAAGGTTTTTGCAATCTCGGAATATTGGGGTGGCAAAACTCTTTCATGTCATCAAACATCATCGAGATCTCACGCCTCAATTTTTTGAGGCTTTACCTGATAAATTTGTGTTAAAACCCAATCGAGGGTTTGCCGGTGGGGGGATTATGGTGATCACTGAGAAACAAGGGCCTAACTGGCTTACAGCTTCAGGGAGAGTTATTGATCCGGAACACTTATTTTTACAATGTGTGGATATATTAGAAGGGAAATATTCGATCTCAGGAGTGCATGATGATGTTATCTTTGAAGAGGTTTTGGAACCGCATACGGATTTTCGAGTTTTGACGCAGGTGGGACTTTCGGATGTGAGAGTGATTGTGTTCAACAAAGTCCCCATTATGGCTATGCTCAGAGTGCCTACCGCAGAATCAGACGGGAAAGCTAATATGGAGCTCGGGGCGATTGGTATGGGTATCGATATAGGCTCCGGCAAGACCACAGGAGCGGCCATCAAAGGTAAAACGGGAACGCATTTCATCCGTCGTCTTCCTAATGGAGAGCCCGCTGCGGGGTTTCAGATACCCTATTGGGAAGACATACTACTCGATTGCGCCAAAATACAACAGTACACTAAAATTGGTTTCTTGGGGGTGGATTTAGTCATCACCAAGACCGGTGTAAAAGTCCTCGAGATAAACGCTCGTCCGGGGCTCAAAATCCAAATAGCCAATAAAATACCATTGCGTCGTAGACTTGAAAAGATCTCTGATTTAAAAGTCTTGTCAGCGGAGGATGGGGTCAAAGTCGCCAAAAAATTATTTTCAGAAAAACTCGTGCAGCCTTCTGATTTTCACCAAAAACCAATCATAGGAATCAAAGAGCACGTGATGCTCAATACAGAATCACCTCAAAGGCTTATAGCGCAGATTTCCCTTGGAGCACAGGAAAATATCATTGATTCGGCCTTAGTCGAAAAAGGATTCACGGTCGGGGATATCACGATCGGAGAAAAGCGTCTCAAAATCCCTTTCACCCGTAAAACTATCAAAGAGGATTATGATATGGTGATTAGTGCTAAATATCTCAAAGACTTTTATATTGATCCTAATAAAAAATTGGAAAAAGAAGCGTCAGAAGTTTTTGCTTCGGTGGAAAATAAAGTTCTCAAGAACCTGGATGAGAAGCTTTGTGAGCTTGATGCCCAAATCAAAATACTGTCCCAGATAAATCCTCAAAATCTTCAAGAACAAAAAGAATTATTTTTTGCGCATAAAAATTACAATCCTCGTTTTATCTATCGAGAATTTAACATTGATACCGACTACTTTAGAAAAGAGCTCAAGCGTTTTCCCAAGCTTAACCATCCGCTTTTTCCGCTCTATGAAAAAAAGATTATAGAACTTCGCGATAAGATAGAAATGCTTGCTGCTCGGGATACTAACGAGTTTCAAGACTTTTCTCAGAAAGTTTATGGGAAGGTTTCACGACATCTTTATCAACAGGCGGTAGAGTTTGTCCAACAAAAGCGACGTCGCATGAAGCCTGATACCAGCGAAGAATTGGATCTCAAAAAAGCCATGGAAGTCCTCCAAGAGTTTTTGGATGTCCATAGTCTCAAAAATTGGCGAATGAAGATTTTGGAAGACTCAGTGGCGGATATCCAGGTCACAAAAAAAGAAAGTATTTTACTCAAAAAAGGGGCAACTTTTCAGAAAAACAGATTACAAGCTTTACTCATACATGAGATTGGAACGCATGTATTTCGATTCGAAAATGGAAAACGCCAACCGCTTCGTATTTTTGAAAGAGGAACCGCGGGATATCTGCAGACAGAAGAAGGTCTAGCCGTCTACAATCAAAATGCCCTAGGGCTTACGCTGGGAGACAAAGCCATCAAATCAGCCTTGCTCGTGATCGCGATCTATATGGGTGAGAAAATGGGATTCGCCGATCTTTTCCAATACCTTCGCACCACGTACCGTCTAGATGATGAGATGACCTGGAGTGTGTGTATAAAGGTCAAGCGTGGTTATGGGGACACTAATCAAAAGGGGACTTTCACAAAAGACAAGGTCTACTTTGCGGGAAATTTGGACGTAGAAAAATATCTCAAAAAAGGCAAGATTGAAGACCTTTATGTGGGGAAAATCGCCATTGAGGATCTTCCCTACATGGAATTTGTAGAAGGCCTCAAGAAGCCGATGTTTTTATTGGGAGGAAAAAGTAAGGGCTAAGTATTAAGTATTAGGTATTAAGTATTAAGTATTGAGGGATGATCACATTTTTTCTGGGATCTCTATCCCGAGGATCGCGAGGCCTTTTTCGAGGACGTGATACGTTTTGGCGGCGAGAGCGAGTCGGGCTTTTTTGAGGGCTTCGTTTTCCGCATTTAGGATGGAGCTTTGTCCATAAAAACTCGACCAGGCTTGTGCGAGTTCGAGTAAATAAGTCACGATAAAGGTAGGATTTTCGTTTTCGGCGGCTCTCTCGAGTACGTGTGGCCATTGGAGGATTTTGACGCCCAAAGGTTTTTCCGCTTCGGTAAATTCCAGATCAGCCAAGACCGGTCTTGACTCAAGACCGGTCTTTAGATCGAAACCCGCCTTCTCAAATATAGATTTGATCCTCACTCCCGCGTATTGGAGATACGGACCGCTATCGCCCTGAAAATCGACCGATTTTTGGGCATCAAAGGTGATGGATTTCGTAGGAGAAGTCTTGAGCAGGAAAAATTTCCAAGCTGCGTTCATCACTTGTTCGGAAGTAGCATGAGTTTCCTCCGCGTTAAATTTGCCCTGTTCGGCCAATTTCTCAGCGGCCGCTGCGGCTAATTCATCCATCAAGTTATCGGCATCCACGACGGTGCCTTCTCGGGATTTCATCCGACCGGTGGGGAGATTGACCAGACCATATCCATAAAAGGTAAACTTGGTGTCACCCGCGAGATCCAGCTTTCGGAGCGATTCAAAGACAGTCTTGAAATAATAATCCTGCTCATCTCCCACCACATGGATCATTTCGTCTATGTGACCAAAGTCTTTTTTTCTGATTGGCCACAAACTCAAATCTTGCGTGAGGTAGATAGCGGTTCCATCGGACCTTAGGACGGTTTTTTCGCCCATATCTAAATCCTTTAAATCGATATAAATACTGCCATCTTCTTTCTGTTGAAATACCCCCTTCTTTAATCCCTCATAGGCAAACTCTCGGCCTCTTTCGTAGTGGGCAGATTCTCGGTATTCTTTATCAAACCATACGCCTTGTCTTTGGTACGTTTGTCTTACCCCGGCGAGTACCCAGTCGGTCATCTTTTTCCAAAGGCCTTGCCAATACGGATCACCAGCTTCCCATTTTCGCATGATTTCGGGGAGTTCTTTTTCAAGTTCTGGATTTTTCTTGGATTCGAGATCGTACCGCACGTACCAATTTCCCGCGAAAAGATCAGGTTTGATCCCTTCGGATTCTGGCGTCTTGCCTTCACCAAAATGATCATAGGCGAGCATGGATTTTGCCAGAGCGAGGCCTTTATCATTGAGGATATTGACTCGGTGGACTTTGGCGCCAGCCGCTTCAAAGAGGGCGCAAAGGGAAATCCCCAAAGCATGATTTCTCATGTGACCCAAATGGAGAGGCTTATTGGTATTGGGGCCAGAATATTCGACCATGATGGTTTTGCCTTTGAGGATTTTGCCCTCTATGGGCGTTTCGAGTACGTCTTGGAAGAATTGGTCAGCGACTAAATAAAGATTGAGATAGGGACCTACCATCTGAGACTTTTCCACCAGAGGGCAAACTTCCAAGGCTTTTTGCACTTCAGATCCGATTTCGAGAGGATTTTTCCCAAGCGCTTTAGTGAGGGCAAAGAAATTTACCGCGAGATCTCCGCCTTTATCTTTGGGGACGATCGAAAATTGGAGCTTTGAAGCTAAGTCTTTATTCCAATGTTCTTCGAGATATTTGATGAGTTGTGGTTCCATGAGGTTTTAATTCTAATTGATTGTAATGATTTAGGCTTGCCAGACAAAGCAAACTCGGTCTTTTGTGTCTCTTTGCGTTTCTCTGATCGGTGCTGGAAATTGATCAGATTCCTCAGCCCCCATTTTTGTGAAAAATTTTTTGGCCGGGGTGTTTGAGGCTTGGACGATGGCAAAATTTTGAGTTTGAGTGCCATCGGTGAATTGATGAAAGAGTCTTTTTGAAACAAGGGTATTTTGGAGAAGGGGATCGACCATAAGGCTTGCCATCTCGCGCCAATTTCCAGCATGAGGGACGGATCGGCAGACGGCCGCCACTTGGTGATTGATGGCGTGAGCGAGGATGATCCATTGTTCCCAAGAATCAAGTATGTCCTGGGGCGTCTGCGTGATATTATGGGGAGACTTCAGCGACCAATCGGCGATACACGCTGCAATACGATCTTGATATCCGTTTTGGAGCAGAGGGACCGCCAAGGTCGGGGACGTGATCGTGATGAGGGGGATGGAAATCTCCAAGGGGCTTTCGAGTGTTGTCATGAGAGGGTAAACTAAAAAATATCGCATCAGTGACGGTTTTTGCTGAGCAGCAGGGTTAACCCTGCTGTTGTGCGTTGACGCACAAAAAAACCGCCCAAGGGCGGATAAGATTTAGTTGATTACGGTTAATACTAAATGGCCTCCCCCCCTATGAATAAGAGCGGCGACGACGAATCGAAATCAAAGTAATAGTTACCATAACGACCAGAATCATAATCAGGTTTTCTGGTTTTGTCAAAAAATATACTCCACCAATTGACAAAAATAAGATTTAGAGTATACGTTGTTTAGTTTAACTCCGCTAAATTAAAGGGGCAAATGCAACAGAGGGGATGAGTAGAGTGATTAAGAGTTAGAAAAGAAAACTTGATGAGGGGTTTTGTAGTTGAGGCATTTACGAGGAGTATGGTTAAGGGCTTCTACGACGAGGGAGAGTCTTTT
>DATDAE010000111.1:0-4670 GCA_036525565.1 Candidatus Altimarinota bacterium | reverse complement strand
ATCATCTTGGCTTTTGGGTGTCAGAGGCGCTCAATACGTTTTTAGCGATAAACTCCAAGCGCTTTATAAGCCAGGACGTTATCAGTACGTAGTCAGGCCGTATCCATTTACAGAGCAATTTGGCAATAATTGTCCATGGATGCTCGGGCGTTTGGCGATATTATCAAGCCCGACTGCACCAGATTTGGAAGCGGCAAAGGCGGCAGAGGATAAAAATCCATCACTGGATTTGGAAGTACCAGAAAAACAACCGACCTTTAAGTCCTATAGTTCGGATTGGCAGCCTATGTATAGTTTTACGGTGACGGCTCCAGAAAAAGAAGGTCAAAGCCTCGGGCTCGATAAAATAACGCTCAATGTGTTTTTGCATGGGGTGAAGCGGTTTGATTATCAGAATCTCTCGGGAGGGGATTTTAAAATCCAAACGAGTAGTAGTGCAAGCGGTGATCCGGTGGGAGTGGTGGAAATCGAAGAAACCCCTTTGGTCACACAAGGGAGCCGGCAGGGACAATTACAAATATTTTTAAAGGATCAGGTGTTTAAAAGTGCAGAGAAGAAGACTTATTACGTATTGATTCGAAATCTTGAAGATATTTTGGATCAAACCCAAGATCATATGATCGTGGAAATCCCTGAGGATAAAGGTTTTAGAATTTTTAATAGTGAACGCGAAGCCAGTCTCAAAAAGCCTTATATGATTTTTCATGATGAAGGTTCGGGGGCTTATTATAATGGTCATCAGATCTCGATTGGGAGCTTGAGCACTCGAGTGGAGGGGCAAAACACCAAAGCTGTCTGCGGTAATCATGTCATCGAAATTGGAGAAGAATGTGATGATGGAAATAGGGAAAATAAAGATCTCTGTAGTAGTAGTTGTAAGGTAGAACCTCGTTCATGATTTTGAGTTATAAAGACTTGATAGAATGTTATTGATTTATATCGAAAACATTCTAGGATGTTAACAAATGGTTCGCTGGATTACGAGAATGCTTATCGGAGTAGGGGGTTTAAGCTTGCTGACATTGGCGGTTTTGACTTACTATTTTGGAGATGATTTTATGTTGGGGCGGAGTTTATCCCGAGATTCGTTGGTTTATCCAGTGATTATCACTGATCGCTACGGGCAAGAGCTGCATCGGATCTTTGGGAACGAAAATCGTGAATGGATCGATCTGGACTCTATTTCTGATCATTTGAAAACCGCCACTATTTTGGCCGAAGATCATCGTTTTCGTGAGCATCACGGAATTGATTTTAAAGGTATCGCCAGAGCCACTTGGCATAACTTCCAAACTGGGGAGTATGATGAAGGAGCCTCCACGCTTACCCAGCAAATCGCTCGAAAAGTGTATCTCACCGATCAAAAGACTATAAAGCGTAAACTTCGAGAAATGGCGATTGCCCTAGGTATTGAGAGTAAATTTTCCAAGGATGAAGTGTTGGAAATGTATCTCAATACGGTGCCCTATGGCCCACGTATAAACGGGGTAAAATTGGCGGCAGATACGTATTTTGATAAAACGCCGCTCGAACTGACCATGGCTGAGTCATTGATATTGGCAGCACTACCAAAAGATCCGGTGGGACTAAGTAAAAAACCAGAAATTTGGCAGTGGCTTTCAGGCTGTAAAAATTATTGGGTGTGTTCTTCTTTTGAGGAGGTTGATGACCGTTCGAAAAGAATTGAAAAATTACTGTTTACCGTTGCCAAGGCCGAAAACTGGGAAATATCTCAAACTAAAGCCACTTGGGAAGAAATGGCGCAGATCAAATTGGGCCATTTTCAAAAAGCTTGGACCGACGATGATTTTCAACACTGGAGGTTTTTTGTTTTGGATTTTTTAGAGTCAAAGGGTTTTGATTTTAGTCTCCATCATCAGGGGCTCATCATCCGTACTAGTCTGGATAAAGATCTGCAGCTCGGTCTTTATAAATCCCTTCTGGAAGGTCCGAGTCAAAAGATGTACACAGAGTTTGGGATTGAAAATTTTGCTTTGATGATTCTCGATAATGAGACCAGAGGGCCTTTGACCTGGATTGGATCCAAATATTTTTGGAATAAAGACATAGATGGACAGGTGGATATGCTGCGGTCCCGAAGGCAAGTGGGTTCGACGATCAAGCCTTTTACCTATGCTTTGGCTATCCATCAGGGCTATCAGCCGCCGACGCTGCTGTCTGATACTCCCATACGATTTACCAATGATACTCATCGGGTCAGTAATTCGGACTCAAAATTTTATGGACGCATGACGATGGGGACCGCGCTCAACTGGTCTCGTAATATTCCCGCGATCAAGGTTTTTTATCTAGCGGGAGGGGAATTTATCGTTCGACATTATCTTGATGAGTGGTTTCACTTCGGCATTGATGAGACCTATGGGGATCACAAGTTTGGTTGGTCATTAGCCATTGGATCCGTACCACTTCGGCTCATGGATTTGGGAAATGCTTACAGCACTTTGGGGACGGGGCAGTATCAGGAAATTTGCCCCATTCTGAGTATTCAGGATAGTCAAGGGAATCCTATTCTTTCGCCTTGTGTGGCGAAAAAAGCAAAGCCCATGGAGCCTTCGACCAATTTCTTTGTCAATGATATGCTTAGTGATTTAGACAAACGTCCTTGGCGATGGACAGCCGTCATCACCCCCCCGGATTATCCTCGTATGGCGATCAAGACGGGGACGGCTTCTAAGCGCGTGGGACAAACATTACTCCCCACCGATAACCTTGTTTCGGGTTATACCCCAGAGGCTACAATCCTCATGTGGGCTGGGAATACCGATGGAGCCGCGCTCAAAGATGGGAGTTTGGCCGTCAATAGTATTGGTGCGATGTGGCGGAATATCGCGACACAGTTTTTTACCCGCTATCCGGAGAAATACACGACTTTTGAGATGCCAGCGGATCTGAAAGATACTTTAGTAAAAGTTCGAGACGAGTGGGCTTTGGTGGGATATGAGGAAAAGCCCTACAATGAGTTGTATCAATCGGGGATCGTTGATCTGGGGGCTTGGCTCAATGATCCGGATTATGTCGCTCTAGCGAGCTTAGAAGAGGGCGCTGATAATGAACCAGAGATCGCAGGGCCTAGACCACCAGTAGAGGAACGGGTCATTGAGAAAATTGAAATGAAAAAAACATCGTCGATCAATCTGGAAAAAGTATCCAATTGGATCAGGCAAAGAAGACAGAGTCGGGGAGCGGGGTATTAAACCCACCCCCAGCCCCTCCCTTGTCAGGGAGGGAAGTGTTTCGTAACACTCTTCACAGCTCGTCGTTTCTATGGTAGGATAATGGTCCAGGCTCTTTGAAATTTTATTCTGACGATCTCGTCCTAAAAATACACGAGCAGAGCGGGTGCTCTGCGAGTGAGAGGAGACGTGACGAAGTAGGTGAGATTTTAGTCGTCGACTGAAATCGAACAGACGGAGTCCACGTCGACGACGCGGGGGTGTTCTGGATTTGACGAGGAGATTTGAGGGTTTCTTTCGGCGTTTAGGGTAGCGCTTGGTCTACCCTTGAGACAACCAAGCAACCATAAATGCTAACACATTTACACGAGCTCACAGAAGCCTTCGCTCTTTAGCGAAAGCTCTTACTCCAAAAGCATCTTTTGCTTTTGCCGTATAATGAACTCATAGGCAAACCCTACTTGAGCTAACGCTCGTAGGTGACTTGGCGGATATTCCGCGATAGGTCAAGTCTATTTAGCGGTGTAGGACTCAATCGTTCCTGGTTTTGAGTCTGAAATTTTACAGGAAAATTATAAGGGTGTTTTGTTTCTTTTAAGTCCTTGTAATATCTAAAGAAACTACAAACGTAGATGAAAAAAGTCCTCCTCCTTCGGACGCGAGTTCAATTCTCGCCACCTCCACCAAAGTCAGAATCAATTTCATAGCTTCATTCCCCATTTTTAAATGGGGAATTTCGCATATTCCATTGATTCTGACTTTTCCAAAAAAACGCGCGCTTCGCTCTCCGCCTTTTTTTGGCGGGGAATCCTTTTACCACAAAATTGGGTGGTCTTGGGGATTAAAGCGAGCATTAAGATGGCTTCTGATCCAACACCAGAGCGGTTTGCTCAAGGCTATGGGTAAAGGCATTTTTGAGCTTTTTAAGGGCGTAGGCATCCAGTCGCTTGGAAAGGGGATTCCAGACCAGATTGAGATTCCATTCGATCAGGATCGCTTCGATCTTGAGACCTGGGAAAGTGGGTTCTACTTCGCTCTTGATAAAACGAATCAAGGCACTTCCCTTAAACACTTGATTGAGCGCAATCGAAAAGCTCGGGAGCTGAGATTTTAGTTCTGACTGAAGACTTTGGATGACCCAAGGCGCACAAGAGAGTGGTCTATCATCTTTTTTCCCTTCGTGATCGCCATAGTTGCCCAGCGTGATGGGCGGTAGATATTGACCATTGTGAGCGGGATGATCAATGGCGGTGTTATGGTGATCGATGTGCAGTATATGACGATAGCCCTGCTGGTAGGCTTTATGGTAAGTTTGCATGATAGATTCTCGGAAAACAAGGGCATGCTTTGATTGAAGTTGTTTTTTTTCGTTGAGGCTCAGGCCTTGGCGAGGGTTCCAGATGCGACGTTTATAAAAATCTTTATCCCGAAACATATCAGGATTACCTGGATCTCGATTGACGTCCCCGATAATAC
>DATDAE010000110.1:0-3462 GCA_036525565.1 Candidatus Altimarinota bacterium | reverse complement strand
AGAAAGTCCTCCAGGTCCCATAGCGGAGATCCGACGTTTATGCTCAAGAGCGGAAAGCGGATTGGTTTGATCCATAAACTGTGAAAGCTGAGAACTCGCAAAGAATTCTCGCATCGAAGCGGTAATAGGTCGACAATTGATCAATTGTGAAGGGGTCACTTCTTCCATATCGACGATCGACATTCTATCTCTGACGATTCGCTCGGTTCGAAGCAACCCGATACGAAATTTATTTTGTACCAATTCCCCAACCCCTCGAATCCGACGGTTAGCCAGATGATCAATATCATCTTCGACGCCTTCTCCATCATTCATGACGAGAAGCTGTTTTATCATTGCGATAAAATCTTCTATCCGAAATATCTTCCCTTTTTCATCACTCGCAATATTAAGCCCAAATTTCTGATTAATTTTATATCGAGCGATAGGCCCCAAATCATATTTTCGAAAATCATGGAAAAGTGATTCCAAGAAATTTCGAGCATTTTCAGCGGTAGCCAAATCCCCAGGTCTGATTCGTTTATACACGCCTTGCCAAGCTTCGGTGTCAGTCGTGGTTTCATCTTTTTCAAGCGTTTTGAGGATCGGATTTTCATCCATGCCTTTGGTTTCTTTTTCAAACAGTTTCAAGATTTTGTCATCGGTTTCATACCCAAAAGCTCGTAAAAACATAGTCACTGGGATTTTTCGTTTTCTATCAACTTTCACCCAAAGTAGCCCCTTTCGATCAGTTTCAACTTCGAGCCAAGCCCCTCTTCGTGGGATCATTTTCGTCATAAATTTCCCAGAAAGCGTGGCATCTTTCAAAAAGAAAATACCAGGGCTTCGGACAATTTGGGAAACGACTACTCGTTCAATCCCATTCACGAGGAATGTTCCTTCTCGAGTGATCAACGGAATCTGTCCAAAGTAGACATCTTGCTCTTTAATTTCTCCCGTTTCAATATTGGTCAAAGCCACGTGAGCTCTGATAGCGGCTTCATAAGTGAGCCCTTTAACTCGACATGTTTCAAGATCGTGCTTAGGATCTTCGATCACATGTGAAAGGATCTCAAGTCTGAGTTTTTTCCCGGTAGCATCTTCGATCGGATTTATTTCTTCTATCAATTCCTTGAGTCCTTCTTTCAGAAACCAATCATAAGAATTCGTTTGAATCTCAGTCAAATCCGGAAAAGGAAAGTCGCCTCCCAAATCGGCTGAGAAAAAATAACGGCCATCCTTTTCACTGGTTGGTTTGAGTTTAGCCGGGAAATTGATTTTCTGAACGGTTGATGTCGCCATGTGCAATTGGGGGAGTTAAATATGAAAAAGAGACAGGTATAAAGCGGCAAAGAAAAATCTTCTAAGCGCTTGGTGTCTCTATGTATAAGTTCATGCGTCGTGTACCTTATTAAGGCAAAAGTAGAGAGATTCTATGAATAAGCCGCATGCTGTCAAGCTTTTTTTGCCATTTCTCACTAAATTCAATTAGGGGTTATGGGCAAAAGATTTATAATACTTCTCGAATTCAAAAAATACAAAATTATGGGACCTATTTTCGCCCTCATTTCGATCATCTGCAATTCCACCTACGCAGCCTTTGGAAAGGTGTTATTGGCCTATCTTCCTCCCATCGGCCTGACAGCGCTCGCACAACTCATCTCCGTTTGCGCGCTCTTTATGGTGTTTGGGGTTTTGCCCGAGTGCCATAAATTCCTCAAATTCTCCCGAAAAGACCAGGCTATTATTGGCCTGATTGCCGTCTTAACCGCGGTCATTGCGCCGATCCTTTTTTATTATGGGCTCAATGAAACTTCCGCCATCAATGCCGTGCTTCTGACCCGAGTTGAGCCCTTGGTCATGGGACTTCTTTCTATTTTTTGGCTCAGAGAAAAAAACACCCCCGATCAAACTTTTGGCGGTATTTTGATTGGACTGGGCACCATTTGGATTATCACCAAGGGGTTTTCCGAAGGCCTCATTTTCCAGGCTTCTGATACGCTCATTGTTTTGTCGGCCTTTTTCTGGGCACTGGCCAATACGATCTTTAAACGTCATACCAATCACCTCCCAGTAGAAGTCGTCGTAATAGCTCGGAACATGATCGGTGTGATCATCTTGACGCTTATCGTCCCCATCATATTCTCCAACGCACAAATCACCCCACATAAAGCCTTCGATACTACTTTTTGGTATTACATGGGCCTCTTCTCGATCGTAACCATCATCCTCACCCAAAGCCTTTGGTATAAAGCCCTCAAAATGATCCCGGCCAGAAAAGCTTCAACGATCGGACTTGCACTCCCTTTCTTTGGTTTATTATGGATATTCCTCATCCTTGAAGAAACCTTCACCGAGTATCATATCATCGGAGGGGTACTCATCATCGGAGGACTGATTTTGAGCATCCTGAAAGAACAAGAACATCCACATCATCACCGCCATCTCAAAGCAAAGCACTGGTACTAAGCTTTACGAACTACCCGTCCACTCAAGTATATAAAAGGGGTACCCAAAAAGGCTACTATAACTTTGATGATATAGGTCGCCAGACAAACTTCCCAGAAAATACCAAAACAACTTAACCAAAACGGCTAATCAAGTAAAGATTTAATAGAAATCTCACCGAAAACCATCACTCTTAAAGAAAAACTGATGAAGTTTTGCAAAGCAAAATGGAATAAGTAGAGTCTTCGACGATGTGGAGGGATGGCAGAGTGGTCGAATGCGCACGCTTGGAAAGCGTGTATACGAGTAATCGTATCGGGGGTTCGAATCCCCCTCCTTCCGCCATACGATGCACTAATGGCACCTAATTCCTCTTCACTCTAGTGAGCAGGACATTGGGAGATTTGGTGTGTTAACGTCCGTTTAAGCCTTTGGAAGCTTCAAAAGGGTAGGAGTTCTTGTCCCATACCTAAAGAGGACACTAAGGGCACTGTGTGATATCACGTAAATCGTAGTTCTAATTCTTCTTTTACTGCCTTCCAATTAGGGCATTTTGACGTTAAGAATCGGTAATATGCAGGACTGTGGTTGAGATATTTCATGTGGCAAAGCTCATGGGTTATCACATAATCGATACATTCTTTCGATGCCTTTATAAGTTCAGGATTGAGAAGAACCTTCTTTTTAGCTAAGAAACTTCCCCAACGTTTCTCCATTTTTCGCATTGCAAGCTCTGGAATGAAGTCGTACTCGAATTTTTTAAGCATTACCTTATATCGCTCCTGAAAGACTTTTTCAGCTCTTTCTAGATACCATTTTTCTAAAATTTCTTGGTTTTTGCTCCTGTCTTTTGTTTGGAGCACTATTCGTCCATTTGCAAAATGTACTTCATTTTTATCCGATTCTTCTACGATAAGCCTGTACTGTCTTCCAAGATAAAGGAAAGATTCCCCAGAAACATATTCTCGTTTACTACGATTGGGTTGAAGTCGTTTTAGATCTTTCACTTGTTTCTTGAGCCAAAGGGCTTTTCTC
>DATDAE010000109.1:0-7277 GCA_036525565.1 Candidatus Altimarinota bacterium | reverse complement strand
AAGCGAATATTAATTTTTTCATGAGATTTTTGGCAAGGGGTCAACGCCCCTTTTTGAGAGCAGCAGGGTTAACCCTGCTGCCTTGAGGATAGATTATTTTTTCTTTTGAGCATAAAAGGAAAGCCCCAAAAGCACGATTCCAAGTACTGAAAAGGCGATAACTTTTTGGCCTGTATCCCACCCCCACACATCGATGAGGTAGAGTTTAGCAATGACTAAAAGCAACGTACCAATCCCAAAATACCGAAATGTGGGCCAATTATTTCGGGTGCCTGCCACCAACAGGATGATCCCCCATACAATCCAAAAGATCGTCATGAGTGGTTCTGAGAAAATCTCAGCCCCCACCACCAACGTCAACAAGGTCGTGGCACTAAGCACGATCCGGGTGATCACGGTTCTGGCTTCTTTTGAAACAAAATATGCACCATCGTCTTCCAGAAAAGCGGTCGAAAGCACCGTAAAATAGCCAATCAACATAAAGAGTAACACCGTCAGTCCTATTGGCTCACGATGGAGCAAACTACCCATCCTCAAAAGTACTCCAGAGGCCATTAACGTAGCACTAATCATACTCCCCAACCCCAATCCCGTACTCCATACATTACGAGATTTGATAATGCTGTAGGCGAGTCCTGAAGAAAGCACGGTCGGAATCACAAAAAGGAATACCAGTTGCTCTGACCTCGTATTGATGAGCCCTGCCAAAGCATCAAAATTCCATCCCAAGACCAAAAATACAAACCAAATAACCCCTGCAATACTGAGGTTTCTTTCCCAAGGTTTTTCTGATTGTTTGATCCCTATACCATTCCCCAATCCGTATAAAATAATCCCCAAAGCCGCCCACCAAACCGGCAGCCCCAGTCCATAAAAAGACCCCAAAAAGAGGGTCAATCTGCCGAAAAGACCAATCCACTTGTCCTTGAGTTCTCCCACCGCCCAGACCATCAGCACGCCTTCGAGTAAAAGGGCTATCGTCACCCACTCTCGGTTGGTGGCTCCTATTTCCAAAATCGTAGCCAGTATCACCGTGATGAGGGTTCCAGATATCGCAATCCTTTGAAAATAAGACAGATCTGACTTTTTGAGATACTCAGAAAGAAAGAAAAGGGCAAACCCTTGAGCCAGCAAAAAGAATCCCAAATAAGGCCAATCATGCCACTGAAAAATAGTCGAAGCCATGCCATTGGCGGCGACGATGGAGACAATCATCAGGATCATTTCGAATACGGTGACGACTTCTGCTTTTTGTTCCCAGGTTTGCGTCAATTTTTCTCGGACACTTCGGAAAATTCCCCCAAGTCCCAAGAGCCAATGCATCCCCAATATAAAGCTCAAGAAAACCCAAGATTGCTCAACCGCAAAGCCTGTTCTTGTCGGCACCATATCGCCTTGATAATCTACTCGTACGAGATTGAAGATGACGCCTTCGTAAGTACAAATTCCCAAAAACAAAAGAGCTAAAATCTCCGGCCATTTCTGCTTCAAAGAGAGGGTAAATCCCCCTATCGTCAATACCGCTAGGTAGGCCAAAAGCCCGATTTCATTGGGATCACTTTGGACCAATGCCGGAGCAATAAGACCCGCAATAATAGAAAAATTCCCTAGGATTCGTGAATTGTATCGCAAAGATAAGAAAACCCCCACCACGACTTCGATCACGTATCCTGAGAAAGCCTGCATGGGATCTAAAAATCCATAGACATTTCGAGCCACAAAGGTCGTGATAATCAGCCCCGCAATACCGGCTGAGGAAAGATACGCAAAATATTTGGGATAGGATTCTCGTGTCAGCTCACCTCCTACTAGTAGGATCAAAGAGACCAAAATACCCACGGCGATTCTCCCCATCGGTCCGATCCATCCATGAGCAAACGCCCATACCCCAAAGAATCCGATCGCGAGAACCACGGACAACGCCCCCAAAATCCCGAAAAACTTCTTGGTAAAAAACTCTTCCCAATGAAATTCTTTTTGTGGGGACGGGGGAACTTTTTTGGTCGCCACTTTAGGCTGTGGCGCTGATGATTTTTGAAGTTCATAGACCTCCAGGCGTTCCCCATGAGCCTCTTTTTCTGCTGTTTTTATCGCTTTTTTACTATATACGTAGTCTTCCAATTCTTTGATCCGAGTCCCTTGTGAGATGTTCCAAATGATCAAGATGATCGGCAGGATGAAAACCCCACAAACCGCGAGTATGATAAGTATTTCCCACTCATCCATTATAGTTTTGTTTTAAAGTATTTTCGCCATTGTAACCTTTTCCAGTTTGTCTACCAAAAAAAGTGCAAAAATATATTTTTCTGCTAGGATTAATAGGCTTTCTAACAAAGCACTCTTAAATACGCGTTCTCATGAAAAGAGCCTTGATCATTCTCGTGGCACCTTTCTTTATCTTCTCAGTGTCCCATGCGAGTCTTGAAGATGAGCAGCTGGATTCGGAACAACGATTTATAGAGAATGAAGAAGCTGAAATCCAAAAGATAGAAACTCAGATAGCTGCGCGCAAAGCCTTGATCAGAGATCGAAGAGGGGCTTTTGAAAAACTTCAAATGGAGTGGGAATTTCTGTCTGGATCACAACGTCGAGCCCGTATTAACACCTTGCTCGATTCTCGCCCAGTCATCAGCATGAAGCATATGATTGAGCGAAGCAGTAGCACCGTGGTAGCTCAAAAGCGAAGAGTCGGTCTTGGCTCTGTAAATCGTAAAGATCAAGCCGAACGAGAAGCTCGCCAGGAGAGAGCTTTGGGCACTACTGATCCAAAAGAACGACGATTTAGTCGAGGTGGTGGCAGTCGTCAAGCACAGAAAAGAATCACCCAACCACGATACAGACGAAGCTCACGTAGTTTCTTGCCAGCAGAATAGTTTTTTGCGAAAGAACTGTTCAAGCAATTACCGACGACTTTATTGATCTTGAGGTTTCCCTCTCAACAATTGCCATAAGATTCTCATATCTTGATCACATTCATCCTGTAAAAAAACAATCTTGAAAGGTTGGCCAACTACAGGGCTTTTATCTTTGTCAAAACCGAAAGGCATTCTGGCCAAGCCTTTATGATCAAGTCTCCCTCTCAAAAAATGATGACCATCACTGAGTGGCTTCCCTGAAACATCAACCAGCTCAAATCGCCAGCAAGCATTGGTATTTATAGCTCTAGGCTTATCGGGGAGATCTTCTTTTGCGGCCCTTTCAACGTCTCTATTAATACGGAAATCGGGATTATAAAAATCCCCCCCATAGCGTGCTCTTTCATCCTGAGTCCAAAATTGGAGTGAAACATTGTCCAACGAAGAATCTCCGTAATAATGTGTCAAAACATTAATCTCCCAAGAACCATCATCCGCCACAATGCCAAAATTATGAGCGGAACCCTTTTCGATACACCATTGTGGAAACGGACCAACATCAAGCTCAGCTTGCACAGCGGCGATACAAGCTAAACGATGTTCGACGGTTCCAACTTCAAAGCTATCATCAAACCTTATTGCATCAACCATGGAGCATAATTTAAAACAAACGCAAAAAATATCAAATATTTCGCTAAAAAAATGTAATGGAGTATTATGGCTTTCGCATGTTTGGAAAAAAGAAAAAATCACCGAGTGTAAAAATACCAGCCACGGTCCTACGGCGTGAGGCCCAAAAGATGGCGAAACAAATCCTCAAAAAGGAAGAACTAAAAGAACGAGAACAACTCCGAAAAGACAAAATAAAGTCTAAAGCCAAGGCTAAAGCCGATCGCTCCAAAGAGAAATCGCTCGCCTGGGACGAGTTTTATGAAGGCCATCTCGAACGTGAAATCTGGGGTGGTATCTGGATTTTCCTAGGTATTATTTTGATAGCGCTTCAATTGAGCGATGCCAGTCTCGCCACAACTTTGACCCGGTACGCACAGACCCTCATGGGGGTTGGAATATGGGTGGTTCCTGTATTTTTTGTCAGTATCGGCGTCACCCTTTTCCTCCAAAAAGAAAGCCTCTTTCCGCCTGCTAGGATCATGGCTTTGGTCTTTTTTATGCTTTTCCTTTTAGGTGGTATCAGCCTGTTTGTCCCTCTGGAAGATTCCCTGGATAAATCCCATGAATATGGAGGCGCTATAGGCTTCGCTTTAGGCTTTTTCCCTCGCACGTATTTGGGGGATGGCGTCACTTGGGTGGGGCTTATCGCCGGTCTTTGGTTTGCGGCTATCGTGGGTATAGGAGTCACGGTGCGGGATATTATCAATCTATTTAAGGGAAAAGGGATAAGTATCAAGGGGCAAGCAGACGATAAAAGTGCTTCCAAGAAAGAAGTCATTCTGAGTCCTGAAGAGCAAAAACATAAAAGGCTCCAGCATACTGATAAATTTAAAAATGAACTCGAAATTGTCGACTCTACCAAAGGCGGTAGTAGCTCCAAAAGCCTAGAAATCGAGGAAGAAGACGAACTCACCGCGGCGAAAAATCAATCTTTTGGGGACAATCCTTTTGAACCCCCCAGTCTCGATCTCCTCAATGACGCGCACTCCACCATCACGGTCAATGAAGCCGAATTACGAGCTAAAGCTGAGGGTATTCGAGAAAAACTCGAACAATTTGGTCTGGAAGTCATCATGAAATCGGTCCATGTGGGACCTACTGTCACGCAGTTCACCCTCGAGCCATCTGCGGGCGTGAAGCTCAATAAAATCACCGCTCTCAAAAATGATCTTGCCCTCGCTCTCGCCGCCCCAAGCCTGAGAATCGAAGCGCCTATACGGGGCAAGAAGCTGGTCGGAATTGAAATCCCAAATACCGATCGAAGTGTCGTAAGTATGCGGGAAATACTCGAATCAGACGCTTGGGAAAACTCAGAATCCCCACTCTCTCTCGTCTTGGGGAGAGATGTCGCGGGAAAACCCATGGTCGCTGATCTCCAGAAGATGCCGCATCTTTTGATCGCCGGGAAAACGGGGTCTGGGAAATCCGTGGGGATGAATGCCTTTTTGATCTCTATCCTTTGGCGTAATACCCCTGAAGATCTGCGACTTATCTTGATCGATCCTAAACGAGTAGAGCTTAAGCCCTACGATCACCTCCCTCATCTCCTCACACCCGTGATAACCGAACCTGAAAAAGCCGTTTCAGCCCTCGCTTGGGCCGTCGCCGAGATGAATCGAAGGTATCGAAAACTCTCAGAAACTGGGGTACGAAACTTAGAAGAATACAACAAAAAACACTCCGGAGAAAAAGAACCTTATATCGTCATCGTCATCGATGAACTCGCCGACCTCATGATGACCGCCGGGAAAGATGTCGAAGCCGCCGTCTGTCGGATCGCCCAGATGGCTCGGGCGGTAGGTATGCATCTGATCATCGCCACACAACGACCATCGGTGGATGTCGTGACCGGCCTCATCAAAGCCAACTTGCCCGCTCGAATGGCCTTTCGAGTCAATTCGGGGATTGATTCGCGGACGATTATCGATGGGATCGGAGCTGAAGATTTATTGGGATTTGGAGATATGCTCAGTCTCGATGGAAACTCAGGCGATCTGACTCGTATCCAAGGAGTCTATCTCTCTACCGAAGAAGTCGTACGAGTCACCAATCACATCAAAATCCAGTTCCCAGAAATGATCCTCAATGACGAAATCACCAAACAATCCATCGAAGGCATGGCCAAAGGAGGCGTCCTTACCGCTGGCGTCACGGACAATAATATCGCTGATGAAGACCTCGACGATCGCTTTGAAGAAGCAGTAGACCTCGTGATCGAGACCGGCAAAGCTTCCGCGAGCTTCCTCCAAAGAAGACTCGAAGTAGGCTATGCTCGTGCCGCTCGGATGCTTGACCAGATGGAAGCCAAAGGCATCATCGGTCCCTCAAGAGGTGCAAAAGCGCGAGAAATATATGGGCGGCAAGGTTAACTGATTTTATTATAAAATATGAAGATAAAAATCTATAGACCCTACCTTGGAATTGATCCTGAAGAACTTGTCCCCATCGAGGTAGAAATTAATGGAAAAGTTGTTACCTACTGTATAATCAGAACAGAAGAAGGGTATCCATTTCCAGAACAGGGTTTTTTCGCCTGCGAGCCCGATAACAATTTTGAAAAACAATTTCAAAATCTAAAATTAAATCACAGATTTACTTTTCATCAATCATTCCCAGATGACGATAGTTCTCTTGTTGGGGAACTTGGATATGCTCATCTAAACTTTATCAAAAAAACAAGAATTAACTGGATCTTCAAAAGACATTGGCTTCAAAAGGAAGATAATATTAAATGGTTGATTGCTATACCGATCGCCATTATGACCACGTTAATAACAATCTATCTAGAAAAACACTTCCATTTACTTAGTTCATGAAATCTTCATGAAGTTTTTTAAAATTATGTTTTGACAGTGCTTTTTATTCCGGAGTAGAATTGAAAGTGCCTAGACGAGCCTAGTGCTAGTCTTCCGGGTGCTAACTAAACAGAGTTTCTCTTAATGGGAAATTCTGTTTTTTAAAAGGGGCCGTAGCATAATGGTCGTGCGTCCAGGCTTAGCACCCGGAAGATGGGGGTTCGATTCCCCTCGGCTCCACCACTTTATTCACTCACCACCTTTAAAGTCTCCCTTACTACTTGCCCCTTGACCCGTGCCCCTTCTACCGTATCCCCCAGAATGGTCACATGCCCCATCTTGCGAGCGGGGCGGGTTTCTGATTTCCCGTAGAGGTGCAGGTAAACCCCTGGCATTTTTTCAATCTCGTCACGACCTTGATACACTGCCGGACCCACATAGCCCTTTTCGCCTAGTACATTGACCATCACCGCGGGTTTGATGATCTGCGTGGACCCAAGCTTCATGCCTGCCACTGCACGTAAATGCTGCTCAAACTGAGAGGTTTTATTGCCTTCGATGGTATGATGTCCAGAGTTATGAGGTCTGGGGGCTATTTCATTGACCAAGATTTTTCCTGATTTATCGAGAAAAAACTCAACCGCCAAAAGCCCTACCACGTTTAACTTTTCCGATATTTCCATCGCCATACGTTTGGCCTCCGCATCCTGCTGAGGCGTGAGTGAAGCCGGGGAAAATAATTCGACCACGAGATTGGTCTCCGGATCAAACGCCATTTCTACGGCTGGAAATGTCACCACTGCTCCTTTCGAGCTCCTTGCCACGATCACCGCTATTTCTTTATCGATATCTACCGCATCCTCAATCACCGAAGGCACATCAAAAGCTTTCGTCTCAATATCTTGGACAGATCTCAATATCTGAACCCCTTTCCCATCATAGCCCTCGGTTCGCA
>DATDAE010000108.1:0-4646 GCA_036525565.1 Candidatus Altimarinota bacterium | reverse complement strand
TCAACCCCCTTAGAAGTTTTATCCTTGAAAGCATGCGCTCGCTCCAAAAGGCCCATCGGACACAAACAACTCAAATACCAAGCGAGCTCCGTATGGGCCCTGACATCGGATTGACGAAAAAAGACCGCTTTGTCTGGATCGATCCCCAAGGCGATCCAATCCACCGCACAATTAAACGAATTACGTCTAAATTCCTCAGGATCTTTTTTCGAAGTAAAGGTGTGTTGATCGGACATAAAGAAATAGAGATCCACTTCTGAAATATCTTGGCTATCAAGCATCGGCTTCATCATCCCAAAATAATTACCTATGTGAGGATCACCTGTCGGAGTCATACCAGAGAGAATTCGGGGCATAAATAAAGGGATAAGGGATAAGTATTACGTATCAAGGGAAAACTTAACGGCTAAATTATTACTAAATTTGATCTTAAAGCAATTCGACCCTACCCCATAATACGTTTCCCGTGCCCCCCTATACTATTTCCTCTGCAAAAGCATCACTCCATCATCTTCATCGGTTTGCACAATATGAGACACATAATCGGTTTCGCCTTCTACCGCGTCCCAAAACATCTGACATTTTTCTTTAAACTTCAGCACATCATCCACGATGACCAAGGTTTGTTCATGCATCATCGGTTTTACCAGTTCCCAAAACACGTGGTAGTCAGACTTCTGGCCATCCATAAAAATCAGATCATATTGCGTATCATCGGAGCACCATTGTCCCACGACGGCTTCCTCGGTAAAATCTCCCAAACGAAGAGTGATGCGATCTGAAAGCCCTGCTTTTTTAAAGTTTTCTAAAGCCTCCTCATACTGAGGTTTTGATAGCTCAAAACTGGTCACATGACCATCAAAAGCCTCCGTCGCGTCCGCCAACCAAATCGTACTGTAGCCATTACAAGCGCCTATTTCGAGGATGCTCTTAGCTTTCTTGAGCCAGATCATAAACTGTAAAAATCCCGCCGTCTCTTCAGAGATATTTGGGATTTTATTTTTGATTCCGTGCTCTTTGAGTGTTTCGAGGAATGATTGGCGAGTTTCATACATGACTTTTATAAAAGTATTGATTTTTTATGAATTATAAATTCTAATTAAGAATAAATGACACAACTCCTCCTTCTTCATTCCGATCCATCTCCGGCTACAAGTCTTATATTAAGTCATCGTATCAACGCTATTCTGGATGGAGTTAGCGTTAGTTTGGAACAAGCACTGGATCTCACAGAAGATTTAGTCCAAAGAGTTAAAGCACAATTAGGTCAAGTGCTTGATGGTATCATCTTGGAGATATCTATCCCCACAAGATCCCCCAAAGCCGACTGGCTCAAAAAAACAGTGGAAACCTTGCCTAATACCAGCCTTCGCGAACGTATTCTAATGATAGGCGTTCATCCTTTCGAACAATTACGAAATCTTTATAGAGATAACTCTCTTGATACCAGCCTTTTGGAAACAATACCATATTATAATTCGATGCCTCGAAAGGAACCAGGAGTTGCCTATCATGATGATCCTCTTGCAAACTTCTTGTTGCAATTGCATCAGGAGGAAAATATTGATTGATCTCTGGGAAAGTCCAAACCACTACCACTACGAGCTAAAGTAATGCTCGGCCAAGTAAGCCACTAAATCCCCTATCTTGATTCGCTCCTGCTTCATCGTATCGCGATCTCGAACCGTCACGGTCTCGTCTTCGAGGGATTCATAATCCACGGTGATACACACCGGTGTCCCGGCTTCATCTTGTCTACGATATCTTTTTCCAATAGCCCCTCCATCGTCATATTCACAGTTTCCAAAATCCTTTCCAGACAGGGGGTCATGACCCCCTGTTAGCATAGAGAGAATTTCTCGGGCTTTCTCAGGCAGTCCATCTTTTTTCATAAGCGGGAGCACTGCTACTTTGATCGGAGCCAATACAGGTTTAAAAGCCATGACCGTTCTTTCTGATCCATCTTCAAGTTTTTCTTCTCGGTACGCTTCACACATCACCGCGAGGATCGTCCGATCTACCCCAAAGGTAGGTTCGATGACATGTGGGATATATTCTTCATTCGTCATAGGATCCCGGTACGCTAGTTTTTTACCACTATGTTCTTGATGCTGCGTCAGATCAAAGTTGGTTCGATACGCCAGCCCATAGAGTTCTTTACGACCAAATGGGAAATCATATTCGATATCGACCGTTCTCTTGGAATAATGGGACAATTTTTCTGGAGCATGTTCTAGATCATGGCATTTCTCTTTTGAAAGCCCGATCAAATCACACCACGCTTTCATAGCGTTATGCCAAGCTTCAAAAACCGATTTCCAATCATCTTCATGGATAAAATACTCAATCTCCATTTGTTCAAATTCAAGTCTTCGGAATATAAAATTCCCAGGCGTGATTTCATTTCGAAACGCTTTTCCGATCTGAGCAATCCCAAAAGGTATTTTGACCCGAGTCGAATCAACCACATTTTTAAATTCGAGAAAAATCGCTTGCGCGGTCTCTGGTCTCAGATAAGCCGTACTTTCTTCTCCAGTTTTCGCCATTTGGGTTTCAAACATGAGATTGAACTTACGCACCTCTGTCAGATCTTTCCCTCCACACTTAGGGCATTTGATGCCGTTGTCTCGGATCAAAGCCGTCACTTCCTCGTCTGGCAAGCCTTCACAATCTTGTTTTAAAGCATCTTCGACCAAATGATCCGCTCGCAATCGAGCTTTGCACGTCCTACAGTCTACCATCTGGTCACTAAACCCCGCTACATGCCCAGAAGCATGCCACGTCTTGGGGTGTAGAATGATATCACCATCGATCCCCACCATATCTGCCCGCTGATGGACAAACGTCTTCCACCAGAGATCTTTAATATTTTTCTTGAGCTCGATACCAAGCGGACCATAAGTATAGGAGTTTCCAAATCCTCCATAAATCTCAGACCCTGGATAGACAAATCCACGACGCTTGGAAAGGGAAACAATAGGATCTAAGTTTTTCATAATTACATAATTATTGGACATTCTGAGCGTAGCGAAGAATCTGCCTCAGTCAAATACCAGGCAGATTCCTCATCATCGAGACATCACATAGATTTAAAGTTGTGATTCCACAGCCTGTCTAAAGGTATCAGGACCAATCGCCCCAGGGATGAGTTGTTTCCCGATAAAGAGTGCTGGGGTCCCAGAGACCCCATATTGTCGACCTTCTAGGCTGTCACCATTAATTTCTGCTTGTGTCGCAGGATCATTGGCACATGTACGAATCGCAACTTCATCATAACCAAGCGTTGCCGCCTGAGCGATCAATCGATCTTGAGTGGCGGGAGCACCAATTTTATTAAAGGTGGCTTGCATTTCGAAGATATAATCTTTCATGACATCATACGCCGCTTGTCCTTCTGCTTTGAGCGTACAATTAGCTACCGCATGCATCGCCGGAGCCTCTAGATGAAAACTAAGCGGAAAATCTTTCATCACGTATTCAATTTTACCCGTATCGATAAGCTCTCGTATAAGGGCTTTGTTGTTGTCATGAAGTCTTTTGCAATAAGGACATTGGAAATCCGTAAATTCTACCACTCGAACTTTCCCTTTTCCTTCTGAAGGTTCCGTGTCCAAATCCGCAAATGGAATTTGTTTGATGTATTGTCCTGGTTTGAGACCAAGCGCTGAAGACTGCACCAAATACTTACCATTTTTTTCAGTCAAAACAGAAGCCAGTTGCTCTTTTGGTTTCAAACCTCCTGCAACTTCAAGTTCATCAAACCCTTTACCCAAAATAAAAGTTGGAATGGCCAATACTTGGAATTCTTCGGCCAAGGCTTTTCCTTCTCTGGTATTTACATCAACCATACTCACCACCAAAGCTTCTGTGGTAGCTTTTTTGAGACCATCGATGCCTTGTGTAGGATCACAGGTAGAGCAAGCCGGATCATTGAGCACCATAAGTTCAACTGGCGCCCCATCTACGGCTATCCAGGTCCGAGAACCATCATAATGATAATCTTTACCGTCCCCTCCCCCTGAAAAACCAGAGCCACCCCCATCAATTGCGCCTCCTCCAATCACCAAATCAATCGCCAAAATCAAGGTCACCATAATCGCATAACCAACAACGCCCCAAAAGACCGCTTCTCTTGTTTCTTTGGATTTAGAAGCCCCAGAAACTTTTGGTGCCGCTTTAATAACGACTGCAGCTTTTTTGGGCGCCGGCTTTTTGGTGGTTGTTTTTTTTTGTGTGGCCATGATGATTTTGAGGTAAAGGGTTATAAATATCTAAATCAATGTAGGAACAAGCTACAAAAAATAAAAAAAAACTCAAGGTGAAATGATCTCTTTTTGTCTTGAAAAAAACAAAGAAATAGTATATAATGATTCACTAACTAAAGAATCTAGGTAAAGAGCAATCTCAACTATAATCTAAAAAATAAAAACCCAAAAATGCCAAACGAAGCCACCTTTGCCAAACTCATGGAAGCACTACAAAGTGCAAACTCAGCCCTAAAAGTAGCACAGACCCACGCCGGGAAACTTGGCAAAGATTTAGGTTACTCCGCCGATAAGATAGACGAACTCGTCAAATCTTATGCCAAGCGCACGGTTGATGAAAACGAAAACGTCCAAATCATAGAAGGTATTTTTGACGGACAA
>DATDAE010000107.1:0-8588 GCA_036525565.1 Candidatus Altimarinota bacterium | reverse complement strand
CCAAACACCCTCAAAAGCCGGTAGAACTTTTTGGTCCCGAGGCGAGTGAGCTGACCAAAGATTTACTCGAAAATTCGCAGGAGGTTTGCCTCATCGAATCCGAAGTAGGGGATGACTATGATAAATACGGACGAAAACTGGCTTATATATTTTCTGAATTTGGCGTGGATGTAAACGCTGAGCTCTTGCGGCAAGGCTTGGCAAAAGGGTATTTTAATTTTCCCTTCGATCGTGAAAAAGAATTCCGAGCGCTTGAAAAACAAGCTCAAAGTGAGCGGCGAAACCTTTGGTCAAAGATCAAATAACAAAAACCAAATAACCAATAGAGAATTTTGATATTTGATATCTGATCGTTGTTATTTGTCTTGCGCTTTATGCCTTTGCTCTCGGCTATGATAATCTAGATCAAAAGGAAGGGTTTCTTCGTCAATCGTATCATGGAAACGACTGAGAATCATTGGAAGACTTTCTTCGCCAAGTTTTTCTTTTTTCCGTAATCCAAAAGCGATCAATAAAAATAAGACCCCGAAAGCCCCAAGAACCAGTGGGAAAAGATTGAACCAGACGCTTTTAGCCGATCCCTTGAGTGGTTCTTTTTGGAGCTCACTCCAAAGTTGTGGAAGCCGATTATTGATCAAAGCGGTATTTTCAATATCAACTTTGATTTTAGCTTGAAGTATTTCATCAGGTCCTATCGCCTGCAAGATTACATTCATGGGACGTTTTTCTTTAAATTTCCCCACAAAAGTAATCGGCTCCTCGCCCAAAAAGGCCACATATTCTGGATACACTGATTCAAAATTTTCATCCGCACCTTCAATGCTGATATTTTGGAGATACGCTGGCTGCAAATAGTCTCTGGCGAAAGATACAAAGGCTTCGGTGACATTCTCAAAATCTTTTTCGGTGGGGATAAAATAAAGATCGCCCTTCACATTGAGTTGATGCTCCCCAAGTACTATGACCCGAGTGTAAGGCTTTTGGTACCAGTTTTCGGCTTGTTGCGGGGGGAATATTTTACCTCCAAATTCCAGGATGAGCTCAGTGAGCTCTTGGTATTTCTCGGCATCTTCTGGCGCATAATTTTGGATGTAGACTTCATCTAGGATGAGACTTTGAGCCTCTTTATCCTCCTTTGGAGGGAAGATGGTAAAAGCCAGATATCCTGGGGTTTGAGCTGTTTTTTCTACTTGAATGTCGACCTTCAAAGCACTTACTGGCGAGATAAGCAGTAAAGAACAAAGAAGACAGAACAGAGATGAGAGAAGTCGCTTCATGAGGGTTATCTTGTTTTACTGTTTTTACTTTTATTTGTGTAAATGTCAAACAAGCCTTGGGAAACCTCCCCAGACTAAATGTCATCCTCTAGCTTGACTAGAGGATCCAGTCAAAAAAATATAGATTCTCGGATCAAGCCCGGGAATGACAATATGAACTTAATGCTCATGGTTATTTTAAGACTAGTGTTTCACCTTCCAAAGTTGATGGAGCACATAAGCCGCTTCTCCACGAGTGATGGGTTTACCGGGCTCAATAAAATGAGTGTTAGTGGGGGGGAGGAGGGCATGCTCTTGCGTAAAGGCCATATACCCAGTAAACCAAGCACCATCGGGAACATCTTTAAATCCTGCAGAAGCGACGAGATCGGAGGCTTCGGGAAATCCAGCGGTCAAAATCGCCACTTTCAAAAACTCCGCTCGGGTCATTGTATCCCCAGGTCTGAAAGTCCCATCTGGATAACCTTTGGCTATGTTTTCTGAAATAGCGGCAGATATCCATCCGGCAAACCAAGTTTTCTCTGGGACATCGCTGAGTAGTCTTGTAGGGATATGATGGGCGGCAATATTATTGGCATCCAAAATGATTTTCACGGCTTCGGCCCTCGTGAGATTTTTAAAAAGTCCAAACGAACCATCGGCGTAGCCTTTTATCGTGCCTTTGTCTTTGAGGAAGGCAATGCTCTCGCTGTAGGGATGATCGACTGGGACATCTGCAAAAACTTGAGATTTGATCATAGGGGATTTCTCTTCTCCAGAGGGTCCTGTGGCGATGATTCGAAAATTTTGGTTCGAATTAGTCGTTACCGTCAAGGGTACTTGGCCATCTTTAATCAAATCTTTGGTGATGCGTGAAGGGGTGATCTGGGCTAATTCTTTGAGGGTCGAGCTCATTTGGATTACATTGGTACTCAAGAGATTGGCATTTTCAATCTTGAGTATAATGGTTTCAGGCACTTGTGGGATAAAACTTCCATCTGTTTCAAAACTTATCACGACTTTATTTTTTACAGATTTAACCGGTCGCTCGATACTTTCAGGCGAATCTTGTATTGTGGGCGTTTTGGTGGTCTTGGGGGTTTCCGCTGGCGCGACCACTTCTGCAATCGGGGCTTCTATCGTGATAGTAGGCGATTCCTGTGTTATCTCTGGGATCTCATCACTATCGACAACTCCCGCGGAAGCGACCAAGTTTGTGTCTCGTAGTTCACCCACCGTCGCGATCATTTTGGCCGGGTGAATGGTGAATTTTCGGGCTTCACCTTGATTGAGGCCGCCTTTGACGGCTTCAAAATAGGAACTGTATCCCGCTTTTTGGACATCAGCCCAAGAGAAAGGCCAGTAACCATAAAAAGGAGCACTTCGTCGATCAATTTGCCAGTGAAGATGTGGTGCGGTGGCCATACCAGATTGTCCACTTAGGCCGATTAAATCACCTTTATTGACACGTTGACCCGTGGATGCTTTTATCTGCGAGAGATGTGCGTAAGTCGTGAAAATAGTGATACTTTTATTGGGATTGTCCGGATCGGGAACATTATCAGATTGTATGACTATGTGGTGTCCATAGCCAGAGGGTTGATAATCAGTTTTGTAAACCTTGCCTGCACTTGAAGCATAGACAGGCGTGCCTTGTGGTACTTTGATATCGATACCTGGATGAGATCCAGAGTATTCAGATCCATCCAGTGTATAATTTCCTAAATGTGGTACTGGATAGGTGATGTAGGCGTTTCTTTGAGCCTCTGTAGCCTTCTGCCAGTTCATGCCGGCTTTAAAGGTAGCGATATCATAAGCCGGGAGGTTTATAAGCTTGTTTTGAGGAATTTCGCTATAATTCATGTAGCGTTGACCATCGGTGAGATTTACCCAATTTGGGACTTTTTTGATCGGAAATTCCATGCCCGCATACGGAACACCCGTAGGGGTGATCAGACTCATACGAAAATAATCACTATAATGGGAGAGGTATTCCTGGCCCAATCCAAAGGCCACTAAAGCTACCAAAACCAAAAGTCCACGGTTTTTATTACGACTGACAAAAGATCCCCAAGAGCCAAAGGTTCTTATTTTTTGGGAGGTGAAATGGCTTTTCGGAAGCATTTTTTTTAGTTCAAAAATCCGATCATTATACCAGAAAGAGGACCTTTTTACAACTCTTTCAGGAAGAACTTGAGAACTGTCTCTTGCTTTGAGTTAATATTCAAATACGCTTGAACTTGGGAACTTAGGAATTCTTAAGTTCGCAAGTCTTCAAATTCTTAAGTTTAGTATTATGAAATTTCCCCCTTTCTCGCTTCCCGCCAACGATGGTAAAACTTATACCGAAAAAGACTTCAGTTCCGGCATCACGGTGCTTTATATTTATCCCAAGGATATGACGTCTGAATGCACGATCGAGTCTCAAAATTTCCGAGATACGAAAGGGGATTTCGAAAAATTAGGTATCCAGATTTTAGGTCTTTCAAAAGACTCCCTAACATCACACGATAAATTTTGTGAAAAAGAATCCCTCAATTTCCCGCTGATATCAGATGAAAACACCAAATTGATGGAATCGCTTGGCTGTTGGGTCGAAAAATCTATGTATGGAAAAAAATACATGGGCGCGGAGCGTTCCACTTTTGTCGTTAAAGATGGGGAGATCGTTCAGGCGTGGCGCAAGGTAAAAGTAGCAGGGCACGTGGATGAAGTGCTGGGGTTCTGTGGGAATTTATAAAATAAAAAGAGAGGCTCAATCTTCGGACAGAGCCTCTCTTTTTGGTTCCAGTATCTTTAGTTAGATGGTGTTGAAACACATTGTCCCAAAGCACAATACTGATCTGCAGCACAGTGAGAACTGTCCTGGCATTCTACACAATTACCATATTGCAGGGCATTTCGATTCGTTTCACAAAAAGGACGCGCATCATCACAACGATTCATATTGAGAGAACTACACTCAAGACATTCATTTTCAGTAGACCCATTTCTGTGAGGATAACACGCCGATCGATCTATATCGGTACAACCGTTTTTATCGAGTGGGTCTGGGGTGATCACACATGCATCACATTTTTTTCGAAAATTACACATGGATTTATAGCCTCCACAGTGCCTATTGGTTCCAGTTGTAAAATCATTGTATTCTTGTCGACATTCTACGAAGGCAGAATCCAACCGTCGTAATCCCTCATTTTCAGGCCATAGGTACGGATTATCGGATAGAGTCGGGTCTTGTTCGGTGGAAGGATCTTCAAAAACCATAGAGCAGTCGCCACAAGTGGCAGTATCTTCTTCAGCACTACAGACACCATCATAGTTACATCCGTATTCTTCAGGCATTGTTGGATCTTCAAAGGCATTAGCCTGATATTTTTGAATAGTGCTAAATGAAATCAAAATGATACCCATCAGAGCCAAACCAGTTGTAAGGAATAATTTAAGAGCATTTTTCCGAGCCTTAGGTTTGTCGATGGGGGTGTTTTTCGTTTTCGTTTTTGTAGCGCGATGCATATTTAAAAAGATTAAAAAATTTCCCAAAATCTACAGGTTTTCAATGTCCTGTCAAAAAAAAGGATAAAGTAGGAAGTAATTACTTTTAAAAGCGTCTACTCCCAAAACTTTAGATTTTTCACCGTGTCGATCACGCTGTCAGCGGCATTGCCAATACCACTGCCCACATCGCCACCAAAGCCCTTGATGCCCTGGATGGATTGGTTCATAGTTTGGACAAAGCTAATGAGCATCTGGAGCTCATCCCAAAGCGTATAAAGACCGTAAAGAATACCAAAAAGCGTGAACATGATCACCCAATGACTTTGACACCACCAGAGGAATTTTTTCCATTTTGGGGGATTTACTTTTCGATCGATGCGATCGATCTTTTCGACCAAATAGTTGAGTTTTTGGCTATCGGTCATCTGCGAAAGTTGTTCTTTGTTTACCATCACAAAGTATATTACTCATAACTCTGACTATATTTCAACTTTTCTTTTGCTACGGCTTCCTGTAGATTTCTGATTAATCCGATTCCCTAAAACCTAAAGATTGATGAAAAGACATATTGTAGCGGTCCTACTGGCTGGAGTATTTTTTTTAGCCGGGTTTTCTTCGGCTCAAACCGAAGAAGGATTCGAATATAGTGCCGCATCTATGAATGGACGAGGGGCGATAATTGCCTACAATGGCTTCGATGAACAAACAAATGTATCTGACGACACCGATTTATTATGTGAATGCTGTACCGCACATCGGGAGTGCTTATTGTACCCTTGCAACCGATACTCTCGCGCGGTTTTGGCGTGCCAAGCTGGGTCCTGAGAAGGTTCACTTTTTGACCGGGACTGATGAGAATTCACAAAAGACCGTAGAGGCGGCTCAAAAAGAAGGCCAAGCTGTCGGGCCTTATTTGGATGCTATGGCGGCACGATGGAGAGAGACTTTTGACACGATTGGAGTGGCTTACGATGATTTTATTCGGACTACCGAAAAACGTCACCATCATACCGTTGGCGTGGTGCTCCAAAAGATGTATGACCGTGGTGATATTTATAAAGGTAAGTATGTTGGTAAATACTGTGTCGGGTGTGAAACCTTTCTAAAAGACAGTGAGCTTGATGAAAATGGGCATTGTCCAGCGCATAAAAAAGCCCCCAAGGAAATAGAAGAAGAGAATTACTTTTTCAAGCTATCGGCTTATCAAGATAAATTACTCAAATTCTATGAAGATAATCCGGCATGGGTGCAACCAGAAAGTCGTAGAAATGAACTGTTGAATTTTATGAAATCGGGGCTTGAAGATCTTTCGATTTCTCGGGAAAATTGTGAGATTGGGATTCCACTGCCTTGGGACCCAAGTCACAAAGTCTATGTCTGGACAGAGGCATTGATCAACTATGTTTCGGCAGTTTATGATACGGAAAAAGCTCATTTTTGGGAATCGGTATACCATATCGTGGGGAAAGATATCACGCGTTTTCATTGTGTGATCTGGCCGGCGATGCTCATGAGTGCGGATATTACTTTGCCAAAGGGGGTTTTTGCCCACGGTTTTTTTACCGTCAATGGTCACAAGATGAGCAAAAGCTTGGGGAACGTGGTAGATCCGCTGGAACTAGCCGGAAAATTTGGGAATGATGCCCTGAGAGTAGGGCTTCTCTCTAGTTTTGAGTTTGGGGGCGATGGTGATTTTTCTCGTGATAATTTTGATCAGTTTTGTAATGCTAAACTAGCAAGCGGGGTCGGGAATCTTTTTAATCGAGTTATTGTCTTGGTAAATAAATTTCTAGAAGGGCAGAAACCTGAAGTCTTTAAGATGAAAAAAGATTACTATGCTCAATTTTCGCATCATATGGAGCATTTTCAGATAAAAGCCGCTATTGATACGATGTTTGAAGTCGTGGATAAAGCCAATGAACGTTTGAATCAGACAGAGGTTTGGAAGCTTGCTAAAACTGATCTCAAAGCCGCTGAGCCCATATTTGCAGAACTCTTGAGTTATCTCGAAGTGATTGCCAAGATGGCACACGTCGTCCTTCCAGAGAGTGTAGAAGGTATGACCAGGATGCTGGGAGACAACACTAAAGTAGGCGAAGGGGAGATTCTCTTTGAGCGAGTTTAGTTTGCGGGTCTTGACTTTTTGTGTTTAAAGTCTATTTAAGCTTGGCTTAAAAATATTTTGATGCACAAATTTGAATTACCACAGGATACAAAACCAGTTCCAGAAGATCGAGATCAATACACACAAGCGCTCTATGAAGCAGCTTTGGTAAGGGCTCAAGCTTTGAAAGAACTCTATTTTGATAAAGTTGATGTGGCCAAAGATGTGAGTACGGCGCAAAAACCAGAAACTTTGCCATCTGGCAACGCTCGAGCTATTTGGACTCATCCATGGCACTTGATGCCAGATCCGGAATTTGAATTAGCAGAAGGTGATTTTTCAATAGAAGATTTCGTGGCGGACGTTTATCAAAAATTAGTCAAAGAAGTGGCTTCAAATCGGAAGCTTAATATTAGTTATAGAGATTATAAACATAGTCGTTTACTTTATTTGTGGGCCTCTAAATTGGTTACACAGTTTCATGCTTATTACATGCAATCTAGATTTAGTGGTCAGCCTTATACGCCAGAGTTAGTGTTGAGTGCGACACGAGATACCATTAAATATGCGGCTTATCCAAGTGCCGGGAGAAGCCCAAGTTTGGACGTAAATGATCCCCTCAATCCGTTGTGGGGGAAAGGTGCGGGAGCTTTTTATCGATATGCAGAAGGAACGCCCCAAGAAGCGCTTATGTGGGAAATAACCGCGACATCAGAGGAAACAGCTTTGACTAAAAAGTTAGTAGGTCCAAGCGGACCAAGGGTGAAAACCGATAAATCAGTTATGAGTGATATTGCGAGAGCGGCTTTGCCAGAATACCTGGAAAGACATGCAGCCGGCTTGGTGGAAATGTTTGGAGTACAAAGGGCCGCTATACTTGATATAGTTGGTTTAAAGCATGCGCCCAAGCCTTTGGAAGAAGAAGATCGAATGACTATTGTGGATCAATGTATGGAGGCGATTGGGGAATTTGCTTATATGCAGGATTCGAGTTTGTTACAGGGTATACAAGCCAGTATCGGATCATCTATTGATCCAACCAAAGGGGACTTTGATGAAGTTTTCAAAGAGTACTGTGCCCCTGTAATAGCAAATTATAAGCTTTTTGAATTAGAAGATGTCTTGGATCGTTACGCCATCCTGGTTTTTCAGATGACAACGGTTTTGGGCGATTTGATGAATCTAAAAGTTACTCATAGAGTTGAGAGTATAGGTGATATCCCGGAGGACGAAAGACAGCCTTTGATCGATAGGCTTAGAAAAGGGGTAGAATATAATCCAATACTTGAAAGGATGACGCCACAAACCCTTCCAGATGCTAATCTTATGTGGATTTTGATCAAAACAATTCTGGCTGATATTGGCGATGTCGCCAATAATGTTCGTCGATATATTTAATCCAGTTTCTTGAGGCTTGGAATCAGACAATTCGTGTCTTTTTTATACTTTTGATACGCCGGATCTTCTCCCCATTTTTGGTCTTGTTTTTTTTCAAGTATAGGGACTCCTGAGATCTTGATCAGCAGGAGCGATATCCAGAGAGGGCTTATGATAGAGGCCCATTCCCAGCCTGAAAGCACGGGGATACAGTAGACAAAAATCCCACTCCAGCACAGCATCTCACCAAAATAATTTGGATGACGAGAGCATCGCCAAAGCCCAGAATCGATCCATTTGTTTTTATTTTCAGATTTTGATTTGAAAGTGAATTTCTGATGATCCGCGACCGT
>DATDAE010000106.1:0-8433 GCA_036525565.1 Candidatus Altimarinota bacterium | reverse complement strand
GTATTTTCAATGTGTTGGAGTTTAGAGGCCTCGGCAGCTTTGGCCGTATGTGGGACAGCGATGACCACCTACGCCGCCTATACGAAAAAACCAAAAGAACTGTGGATACCGCTTGGGTATTTTACGGCCATGGAAGGCCTGCAGGCTTTTCAGTACGTAGTGGTAGACCTTTGCGGGTTACCGCTCAATGAGGTGTTGACGATGGCGGCGTACATACACGTGGCGTTTCAGCCATTTTTTATCAATATGATTGCGATGCATTTCATCCCGCCAAAGGTACGAGCCAAAATTGCGCCTTGCGTCTACGGACTTTGTGGGATTGCGGCGGCGAGTATCTTGCTCCAAGCCTATCCATTTGCTTGGGCAGGATCCTGTCTAGAGGGCATGGTGATGTGTGGGAGCCCACTGTGTACGACTTCGGGTGACTGGCATCTAGCGTGGAATGTCCCTTACAATGGTTTGACCAATTTTATGGTGGGGATTATCCCCTACATGTCGATTCCTGGATATACGTTGGTGGGCATGGTTTTGCCTTTTATCTATGGTTCCTGGAAACTCAATCTTTATCTGATTCTCGTCGGCCCGGTGGTGGCTTGGCAGTTGACGACTAATATTAATGAAGCGGTAGCGATCTGGTGTATTTTTTCGATTGGGATTGTCATGCTGGTAGTGGACGAAAGACTTTTACGAAAATACTTGTACGTGAAAAAGTGGATTTTCTGGAAAAAGTAAAACGGATTAAATTCATCCCCCGAACGCCTTCCTTTGTCAAGCAAGAGGGAGTATGCTAATTTGCCTACGATGAAAAAAGAACTTTTTTTTGATGCGGCTTCCACCACCCCTCTCGACCCACGAGTTGAGGAGGCGATGATCGAGGCTCGTGAATATTGGGGAAATGAAAACTCCAAGCACCTCGCGGGATTTGAAGCCCGGAAACAGTTTGATCGTCATATGTCCACGATTGCCGAAGTATTGCAGGTCTCCCCCGACCGGTTAGCGGTGACGTATTCGGGAACCGATAGCAACCGTCGAGTGATACACTCAGTAGCCAAACGTGTGGGGCTTGATCGGTGTTTTTGCAGTGCCGTAGAACATAGTTCTATTTTGGATGAGATGGGGGAAGGGAATCGATTCAATATTCAAGGATCAATATTCAATATTCAGGATCCGAAATTGATTTGTTTAATGCAGGCCAATTCGGAGACGGGGACGATTTACGGGGCCGAGGCCTTGAAATCCCAATATCCAGAAAGCTTGCTATTACGGGATTATTCGCAGAGTTATGCCAAGGGTTTGCAGCCTGATTTCCAGTATGCGGATTTTGGTACTTTCTCCCCGCAGAAGATTTATGGACCCAAGATGGTAGGACTTACGTATTTGCGAGACCCCCAGAATTTCCAGGAAATTTCCAAAGACTCCCATACCAAGAGTATTCCCCAGGTTGCCGGGATGGCAAAAGCCTTTGAGCTTCATGCGTCGGAAGGCCCGGACTATTTGCAAAAAATTCAAAAATGGGACGCGCAAATTATTGATTACATCCGAGAAAATATCCCTGATGTGAAATTTCACGAAGAAGAGAAAGACCGTGTGAAAGGGTTGATCAATGTGGCATTCAAAGGCCTTCGAGGTGGTGAACTCATGACGGTCTTATCCGAACAGGAACAGATCGCCATCTCAACTGGCTCGGCCTGTACCTCAGACATCATGTCTCCCACCGAAGTGATCAAACATCTCGAGCCAGATCCGACTTGGCAGTATCCCATTCGCCTAGGTTTGCATAAATACCTCACAGACCAGTCGGTCAGTGATTTTTGTGAAATGCTCGGGCATTATGTTGGGGAATTAAGAAAAAAATGATGTCACCCTGAATTTATTTCAGGGTCTTGCTCCATTAAGGGTTAAGCTTAAAAATTATGATTCAAGATGCTGAAACAAGTTCAGCATGACAATTACTGAAATATGGAAAATTATAAAGACGAACTCAAATATTTTCTTAATGAGGTCGGCCAGCTGATCTCTTGGCCGGCAAAATCCAAGAAACAAAAGTTTGTATATCCTTATTTAGCCGACAAGATCGAGTTTGATCGAGACTATTCAGAAACCGAAATCAATGACTTATTAAATACTTGGCATACTTTTTCAGATGCAGCACTGCTTCGTCGCGAATTTTATATCAAAGGTCATCTGGACCGAAAAGAGGACGGAAGCCTTTATTGGAAAACCACCCCTACCCCATAATACTCACCCCATGTCCCTTATTATCGGTATTGATGAAGCCGGCCGGGGAGCCTTGGCGGGGCCGGTGGTGGCCGCGGCAGTTAAAAGCGATGATATTCAAGGTTCAATAATCAATATTCAAGTTCAGGATTCGAAACAACTCACGTCAACGCAGCGAGAAGTTTTGGCAGAGGTCATTAAAAAGTCCTGCATGTGGGGGATCGGCGTAATAGATGCTGAGATTATTGATGCTATTGGGATCAAAAAAGCCACTAATCGTGCCATGAGGATGGCAGTGGAAGATCTTAAACTCAAACTCCCCCGAGCCCCCTCTTTCGAAGAGAGAGGGGGAAGTCTCGACTTAAGTCGAGACGGGGGTGAGTTCGAACTCTGGATCGATGGAAACGATCGATTTACCTTTTCCTATCCTTCGAAAGATTTTATAAAAGGCGATGAAATACATCCGGTGATATCGGCGGCTTCTATTTTAGCGAAAGTTCACCGAGATCATCTGATGGCAGAGTACGCGAAAACCTATCCGAAGTTTGGATTTGAAACACACAAAGGTTATGGCGCCAAAGCTCATTTAGGTTTGCTCGACCGGGAAATTTATTGTGAGATTCATCGAAAAACCTACGATCCGCTGAGGACAATCTTAACCCAAATGCGTCTAGAAATCTGAAATATTCATGAAGTTTTGCAATGTGAAAATGGTTGCATCTATGAAATTTTCCCCTAGGATTTGTCCCGATGTCTGTGAAAAACCTCGTCATTGTAGAGTCCCCGGCTAAAGCCAAAACGATTGAAAAATTTCTGGGGAAAGACTTCGTCGTAAAGTCTTCTTTTGGGCATATCCGTGATCTCCCCAAAAAGGAGATGGGGGTCGATATTGCCAATGATTTTAAGCCAAACTACGTAGTCAGTGATGACAAAAAAAAGGTTATTGCAGAGCTCAAAAAAGCCGCGAAAGATGCTACTGTCTGGCTCGCTTCCGATGAGGATCGCGAAGGAGAAGCCATTGCTTGGCATTTAGCCGAAGCTTTAGGTTTGGATAGTAAAAAAACAAAAAGAATCGTGTTCCATGAGATTACCAAGGGCGCTATTACGGCTGCCGTAGAAAACCCAAGAACGATCGATCAAAATTTAGTAGATGCCCAACAAGCTCGTCGAGTGCTTGACCGATTGGTGGGATACGAACTCTCCCCCGTGCTTTGGCAAAAGATCAAAGGCGGTCTTTCCGCTGGTCGTGTGCAGTCGGTGGCGGTTCGAGTGATCGTAGAACGAGAGCGAGAAATCGCGAGCTTCGAAGGCGCTTCAGTCTTTAAAGTCGTGGCTCTTTTTGAGAGTCATAAACAAGTCTTCAAAGCCGAACTTCCCAAGAAATTTGAACAAGAAGCCGAGGCTCATGCTTGGATGGAAAAGCTTATAGGGGCCAATTTTACCGTTTCAGATCTGCAACAAAAACCAGGGAAGAAATCACCTTCAGCGCCTTTTACCACTTCAACCCTCCAACAAGAAGCTTCTCGTAAGCTTGGGTTTTCGGTGAAACAGACGATGAGTGTCGCTCAAAAATTATATGAATCTGGGAAAATCACCTATATGCGTACCGATTCGCTTAATTTGTCTGATATTGCCCTCGAACAAGCCAAGAAGGAGATCACCGCTAACTACGGAAAAGAATATCTAGAAATACGAAAATATAAGACGAAATCTTCGGGAGCCCAAGAAGCGCATGAAGCGATCCGCCCCACGGATCTCGCCCAAAGTAGCTTTACTGGAGAATCCCAACAACAAAAACTCTATGATTTGATATGGAAACGAACCATCGCCTCTCAAATGGCTGAAGCTAAGCTTGAGAAGACCGTAGCGAACATCGAGATCACGCCCGGTAAATTTAAAAAAGACGAAGGCCATTTTATTGCCGAAGGCGAAGTGATAAAATTTGATGGGTTCTTAAAGGTATACCTCGAAGGAACTGATGATGAAGAAGACAAAAAAGAAGCCAAAATGCTTCCGATTTTGGAGGTGGGACAAGTTTTAGAAGCCCAAGAAATCACCGCCAAAGAAACCTATCCTCGACCACCCTCCAGGTATACAGAGGCGAGCCTGGTGAAACAACTCGAACAAATGGGTATTGGTCGTCCATCTACCTATGCGCCTACGATCTCAACCGTCCAAGATAGAGGCTACATCGAAAAAAGAGGGAAAGAAGCCAGTAAGCGTTCGGTTTCGGTTTTGACTTTAGAATCTGGAGCTTCGAGTATCAAAACCGAAGCTATTCAAGAAAACTTTGGAGCCGAAAAGAATAAGCTCTTCCCGACAGACATCGGGGGCGTTGTCACCGATTTCTTGGTCAAGCATTTCGCAGAAGTGGTGGATTATGGATTCACAGCCAAAGTTGAAGAAGAATTCGATATGGTCGCCGAAGGAAAACATAAATGGAACGTGATGATTTCTGGGTTTTATACCCCTTTTCACAAACTAATTGAAAAATCATCAGATCTTTCCCGCGAAGAGGCCAATAGTTCGAAAGAATTGGGGGTCGATCCCACGTCTGGGAAGCCCGTGATCGTGCGGATAGGAAGATTTGGACCGATGATCCAGATTGGAACCAAAGACGATGAAGAGAAACCTCGATTTGCTTCTATTCCTGATGGAGAGTCTATGGAAACCATCACGCTTGAAGTGGCATTGGAGCAGTTTAAATTTCCTAAAGTTTTAGGAAAATCAAAAGAAGGCGAAGATATCTCCGTAGGACTTGGTAAATTTGGGCCCTACGTGAAAGAAGGCAAGGTTTATGCTTCACTCAAAAAGAAAACTATCGACGAAGAAGGCAATGAAATCCCGGGTGATGAGCCCACGGCCATGACGCTCAAGCGAGCCCTTGAACTCTTGAAGGAGAAAAAAGAACAACAAAAAAATAGGTATGTCTCCCAGTGGCCAGAAAAAGAGATTGAAGTCCTGAGAGGTCCCTATGGGATCTATATCAAGGCTAAAAAGAAAAATATACGAATCCCAAAATCGATCAAAGATCCTGAAAAATTGACGCTTGAAGAGTGTGAAAAAATTATCAAAGGCGAGATAAAATAAGTTGAGACACAATGAGCTCAAACGAAGCGCTGAGCGAATTGATGTCGAAACTTATCCCGAGCC
Source organism: Candidatus Altimarinota bacterium (assembly GCA_036525565.1). GTDB lineage: Bacteria > Patescibacteriota > Gracilibacteria > UBA4473 > UBA4473 > DATDAE01. The sequence goes on along the minus strand of DATDAE010000106.1, from coordinate 3,063 downwards.
TAGTCGAGGGATCTCTTTGAGAGTTCGGGAGAATTTCGTACTATGAGATTAATGGATATCACACTCCTCCTCATATTCTTTTTGGCCGCCTTTTTTGTGAGTTGGATCTCGGCGATTGCGGGATTTGGAGGGGGCTTTACCAATGGGAACATTTAACCTTGGTCTTGCCAATGCTTTTGGGAAGCGTGCTGGGGAATATTGTTGGGAAGCGTTGTTTGGATCGGATCAGTGTGGATATGTTTGAGAAACTGGTCATGCTGATGCTTCTTTTGGCGGGGATCAAATTCTTAGTCGGTTAAAGGTTCCTTTTGGGCTTATTTTGTGGTATAATTGTGAGATTTTTTTATGGGTCATGATCAAAATCCCTTTCTCACATTTAGAAAAAATGGTTCGGCAAAATATATTTTTGTCGTCTTCTATCAAGGATTCCATCATTACAGATTGGGTTACTTTTGAGGAAACCAAACAACAAAAATTATATGATCTGATTGTGGTAGCTTATATCACGCAGCTTCAGGCTATGAAGAAGGCCTTGGAAGCGAATGAGAGCTTTTTACAGGATTTGGAAATGGCATGCCAAAAAGCTGACTGGAACAAACTCAAAGTCGCAGAACAACAAGAGCTGAGAAAATCGTCAGCCTACTCTGAAGATATTTTAGAAGAACTTAACGCCTTAGATTGATGGGGGAATTTGGAGGAAATAGCCCCGAAAATTTGGAAGTTGGGGAAACTCAACAGGCATCTTCGGGGGCCAAGGCGACAATAGAAACCATTGAGGATACTTTGGAGAATATTTATGAAAAGGACCAAAATGCCCCGGCGGTCGGGGCATTGGAGGAGGCCGTTCCTCAAGATTCGGATTCAGCACAAGATGCCGCTTATCAGGTTGAACAAGCTCTTGGGAATAAAAATAATTCGGGAGATTGGTTATCAGAACTTATTAAAGCTTTTGAAGACTTCTTGAAAACTATTAGTGGAGAGAAAGTGTCTAAAAATTTTGGACTCCCCCTCGTCTCAGCTCCACCAGAGGAACCACCCCCAGAAGCAATCGATCCTCAGGCGCCTATAGAGGAGCCTTCTCAAGAACCACAAAAAGAGCCAAAAGATCGCGAGGAACCCATACCAGACCCCATTGATCCGATTGAGCCCATAGAACCGATCGAGGAACCGGCCTCTATTGAATTAACCCCAAATCAACAGGCTGAAGATTCGGCTCGAATGGCTTTTTCTGGGAGAGATGTGGATTGGATGCTGCCTCTCTATGGGAAAGACATTAAGTCGGTAGATCTCGGGTGGTTTGAGGGACGTACTGATGTTGCCATTGGTGAATTTATACAGCATCCAGATCACAGGGCTTTACTTATAGAGGCTCTGGATCAAGAGCGCCAAAATACTTTTGAAGTGCAATTATCTCAATTTGAATTTAGAAAAACACTCTTTGATCACTATTTCTTTGATTACATGGAGCAACAAAAGGCTTCAAAAGAGGATTTAGTACAATTGTATCAAGCGCTTAATAGTGGGGATTTGACAGTCTTGCAATCGGCAGAATCGCTCGTCTTTCTAAGGGCTTATAATCACTTATATCCAGATTTATCGATCAGCGGGTTCTTACAAGATTTCCCAGGAGATTGGGCAAAAATTAGAAATGAAGTAAAAATTGTAACGGTCGATAAAATCCAACGTATAACCGATAGAGAGAATGAACAAAGGAAAGCAAGAGAGGCACAAGAGCGATTAGAAGCAGAACGGCATCGCAGGGAATTAGAAGAAAGAGAAGCTCAAGAGCGTCGAGAAGCCGAACAGCGCCGTGAGGAGGCAGAAAGAAGGCAAAGACAAGAATCTTTGCGTGGCCATAGGCAAGAATATGAACAGCGCCGTGATAGCGCCACCCAAAAGGCTAGAATAGATTTTCCAACGCATTATTTCCGAGAACAACAAGATGTTTTTAGTCGTTATAAGCCCCAGGATTATGCCTATGGGCCAGCACTTGAGATTTGTTATCAATCCCTGAGCCAAGACCGTGACACCAGATTTGATGCCTTGGAGGAAGAAGCTTTTTTGGAACAAGCCTTTGAATCAGCCCAAGAAAATCTTGCCGAAATGAAAAGATTTTTTGCAAGAGCGCAGGAAGATCCAGAGTCAGATACATTGATGAGAAAAGAAGAAGCTATACTGAAAGAATTAGAACCAAAAATACTCAGAAAACAAAGACTTATAAGTGAAGCGAAAGAGCGGCAAGGGGCTTTTATGAGGAGTAGAATTGGAGAAACCATGAGCGCTGCTGAGTATGAAGAATATTGTGCCGGAGCCGCTTTGGATCAGGAAGGGGTGGGAACGTGTTATTATGTGGCGGCTTACAATATTATCGATGAATTACCGCTTTATCCCTGGATGTTACGAACCCACTGTGACATTTCTGGCAGGAAAGGGGATGAAACTTTTACTTTTTACTTCCCGCTTACGGCGCCACGTCACCAATGTAACACCTACACGGTGAAGCGTTCAGAAATAAAAGATAAAGTTGAAGTTGAAAAGGAGAGTATAGATGCTTATGGAAACACTCGTACAAGCGCTTCTAGTGCTCGGGCCAATAAATCTGACACCTTGATTCCCAGAGCTATGGAAATTGCTTATATGAAAGCGTTTAGAACTGGTTTTGTAAAACCAGATGGTTCGCTCAATTGGAGTAAGGCAGAATCCGGTAGTATGGGAGCTGTCCAGCAGAATTTATTGGGAAGTGAGTACGTGAAGGCAGAACGAATATGGACGCAAAACAGTAGCACAGAGGAAGCCAAAGACTTTTTTAGTTACATCTATAATCCACAGCGATTTGTAGTCAATGTCTCACTTCACAAAGAAAAAGAAGATGCTGATATTGATATCAAAGATATAAATGGGCGATCGGTTCATATTTATGATCATCATGCTTATAGCGTTCGCCGGGTAGATCAAAAGCAAAAAACAATCACCTTTAATAATCCCCATGTGGGAGATGGGCAACCCATAACACTCAGTATAGAATCCTTTGTGGAAGAATTTAGAAATATTGAAATTTCAGAA
>DATDAE010000105.1:0-6437 GCA_036525565.1 Candidatus Altimarinota bacterium | reverse complement strand
AACACATACCCTGGAAAAAGTTTCTTTTCTTCGACAATACGTTTTCCAGCTTTAACCACGACGACCTTTTCTTTCGGAACGACAATTTCAAAAATAAAATCCTGCATATTCATAGATTCCATCCGTTGTTCAAGCGCTTTTTTAACGGCGTCTTCGTATCCAGAATAAGTATGTACCACATACCAATTACGACCAATGGAGGGATCTTGTTTAGCCATGTATAGTTTTTAGAATTAGAAGTTAGACTTACGTTCCGATGAGCTGAAGTACCCCTTGTTGGAGCAAATAATCCACCGCACTCATAAAGACACCTACGAGAATCATGATAATAAGCACCGTAATCATCGCGTGTGTAGCTTGTCTTCTGGTGGGCCAAGTAATGTTATTGAGCTCACTCGTTCGGGTTTTGAGAAATTTTTTAATCATCTTTAAAAAGCGCCAGACATATATCAACGCTCTGATTCTCTCTTTTGAAAGGTTTTTGTCAAGCTGGAATCTACTGGCCTCGATTACCAATCACGATGACAATATCGGCAACCCCGGCTAAACTCGTATGATTTTGATAAAGCACCGGCGTTTGAGGACTAAAGACATACTCATCGGTGCCTACCAAAGGCGTATTTTGCATCTGGCGTTCGGCTACAAATGAAGCGTAATCACTCAAATTATAAAAACCAACATCTTCAGAAGTATGCGGAAAAGTCGCTTCTAAAAGGGGTTTGAGTACGAATTCATAAAAAGGAAAAGCTTCTTCTCGTGCAAAAACATAGGTTCCCACGACCGCATTACGAGAATCGGCCTTCAAAAGCTGATTATACCCCCCACTGATCAAAGCTTTTTTCAAGGGAGTAATCGTCATCCCTTCATAAGAAGCCGCATGCACAATGGCGATACGATCGATCTGATGGTCGACATCACGAAGCATGGTGCGCGTCATCCCGGTAGGCTTCAGTTCCACTTGAATGGTTTTTATAGTTTGATTTTGGGTAAAACTACTAGCCTGAAAAGCTTTGTCTTTATCCGCTTGAAGATAGGAGATAAAGGAGCCCATGATGAGGAAAACACCTATCGTGGTAAGCCAGAGACGAATATTTTTTAGAGGAAGCATGAGATTTAGATAATAAATCCCATCATTATACCAGAAAAAAGCCAAAAATACAACATAATAAAGGACCTCTTCCGGTCATCGTATGAGGTATTTGGGGAGTTATCGCCATACGCTATACGCACCCCCTTCATGCACCTTAGAACTCCAATCGCTCCTCCTCTTTTAAAAGTTCTGTAATCTTGGTTTTAAGGTCTTCATCAAGCAAAATCTTGAAAGGAATATCCACTTTTTTTCCATGAATATGAACCTCTACCTGAGAAGCCTCCCCAGCTTCACTACGAGCCTCTACCAAAAATTGCTTGATCAAGTTGATCTTGGGCTTGGTAACATGGTCTGGGATTTCCAAAATCCAAAGCGATTGTGGATTATCATCGAGTGATTTACCTTCACTCCAGAGTTTCTGCACTTGCTGTAAATCCCCCACCCGCACCGCATCCACTACAAACCCTACCAGTCCATTGCGCTCCTCAAGTCGACCTTCCACCCGCAGAAAAGCATCAAGCTTAATCCCTGAAACATTGAGGCGTTCATAAACTTTTGGGAAAATCACACATTCCACTTTCCCGCTCGTATCTTCTATATGAAAAATCAGCATCAAAGACCCCGTTTTGGTGGTAACTTTGCGAACCGATGTCACCAAACCATGGATTACAACGGTGGGAGCTTTTTCTTTCTTTTTACGTTTTTTAGTTTTTGGCGGAGTTTGGTTCTTGATTTCTTCGGAGTCTAGATTTTCTTCCAATGGTTCTTCTGATATTTGTATCATTTCTCCGATAGCCGACCCGTATTGTTTGAAATAACCATCCAGTCCCCGCAAAGGATGATCGGACACAAAAAGCCCCATACTCTCTCGCTCCCAATTGAGAATTTCTTCCTTGGAGGCGATTATATCTCTGAGTGTAAATTCCATTGAGGTTTGTTCGGTGCCAGCAAAAAGCCCTATTTGGCCCGTCTCTTCCTTTTCTTCATACTCTCGAGCGAATTTAGACAACTCATCCAGACTCGCTACCACCGCTCCCCTATTCCCAAAGCCATCAAAGGCGCCTGAAAAAGCCAAGGCTTCAAGTGTTTTTTTGTTCATGACTTTGGTTGGGAGCCGGCGAGCAAAATCTTGAAGCGAATTATACCATCCATTTTGTTCTCTTTCTCGAATAACCATATTGACGGTTTCTTCTCCCAAGCCCTTGATCGCGGTAAGTCCAAAACGAATACGACGAATTTCTGAATCATCTTCTTTGATCACCGTAAAGTGGCTCCCTGATTCATTCACAGAAGGCGGCAAAACCTCAATCTCCATGGCGATACATTCGTTCATTTCGAGGGAAATCCGATCGGTGTTGTTGCGATCGGTGGTCATCATCGCCGCCATAAATTCGACTGGATAATTGGCTCTCATATAAGCCGTCTCATAAGCAATCCGAGCATAACAAACCGCATGAGAACGATTGAACCCATACCCCGAAAAGGGAACGACCACTTCATCAAACAATTTTTCAGCTTCTTTTTCTTTATGGCCTTTGGCGACCGCCCCTTGGATAAATTTTTCACGTTGTTGTGATAAAATTTCCATGATTTTTTTCCCAATCGCCTTTCTCAGGATATCCGCCCCTCCCAACGTAAATCCGGCAAAATCTTGAGCAATACGTAAGATTTGTTCTTGATACACCGCAATCCCATAGGTCTTACGCAGAATCGGTTCGAGGACCTTGTTCGGATATTTCACACTTCTCGGATTATGTTTCCCCTTGATATAGGTAGGGATATACTCCATCGGTCCAGGACGATACAGGGCATTCATGGCCACCAAATCTTCAAACTCGGTAGGTTTGAGTTCTTTGAGATAGCGGCGCATTCCACTGGACTCAAACTGAAAGACCCCCGTGGTTTCACCCTTAGCCATCATTTCAAAAGTCTTGGTATCATCCATCGGCAAGGTATCGAGGTCTAGTTTTTGCCCCGTCGTTTGCTCAATATTGTTTAAAGTTTTTTCGAGGACTGAGAGATTTTTAAGCCCCAAGAAATCCATTTTCAAAAGCCCCACGGTCTCAAGTTGCTGATAGGGAAACTGGGTAATCTTGACGTCTTCGGTTCCCGGTGCCCACTGTAAAATCGCATTATCGGTCAAATCGTCTCGCCCGATGATCACCGCACAAGCATGCACAGAAACATGACGAACACAGCCTTCGAGTTTCAAAGCTACTTCAAACACTTTCTTCAGATCGGGATTTCCCGCCAATAAATCCGTAAAATCTTTGATACCACTCGCATCGGTGAGTGCAAATCCAGGACGACTTGGCAACAGCTTCGTCATAGCATTCATCTTCGCAAAAGGCACACCCATAGCTCTCCCCACATCTTTGAGCGCCGCTTTAGCCGCCAGAGTTCCAAAAGTGCAAACCTTAGAAACTTTCGATTCTCCATATTTTTCAATCACATATTGGAGGACTTCATCACGTCTTTCATCCGAAAAATCGATATCGATATCCGGCATCGATATACGCTCAGGATTGAGAAACCGTTCAAACAGTAGTTCGTATTTCAGCGGATCAACATTGGTAATCCCCATCAGATAGGACACGATCGAACCCGCCGCCGATCCCCTCCCCGGCCCGACGGAGATATGGTTATCTTTCGCAAACTGGATAAAATCCGACACAATCAAAAAGTAAGCTTCAAAACCCATTTCCCCAATAACACCTAGTTCATAATCTAGTCGCTCCTGAACCAGCTGTGGCGTGATACAAACTCCCACATCGCCTTCTAGATGGATCTTCCCAAAAGCGGCTTCATATCGCCCTTTGATAGCCGCTTCACATTGTTTTCGTAAAAAAGAACCTTCGCTCTCCCCTTGCGGCACTTCAAAATTAGGCAGAAGATTTTGCCCCAAAGGAATCTCTAAATCGACTTTATCGGCAATACCCAAAGCATTGAGACGCGCTTCTTCTCGCACTTCTGGAGACAGATAGAAAACTTCCGCTTCCATCTCCTCCCAAGATTTAAACCAATTTTTCGAAACCTTTTTTTCTCTCGTTTGATCACTGTAGATCTGATTTTGTCCAATACAATAAAAGATATCTGCCGCTTCTTCGCTCTCCGCCACACTATACCTCGCATCACTGGTGAGCACGAGTGGTAAATCTACTGATGAGGCTATGCTCGCTTTCCATTTATTGACGTCTTGCTGCTCGGCCTTTTGCCGAGAGACCATTTCCAGATATACATGATCACGGCCAAACGTTTCCTTGAGTTGATCCAAAATCCCGAGAGCCTTATCTGCGCCTTGGTCCAAATAAGCTTTCCCCAAGAGTCCATCACAAGACCCCGTCAAAACGATCAAGCCCCCACAATGCTCAGCGAGTAATTCAAAATCAGCGCGAGGCTGCATAAAAAATCCCTGTAAATGACTTTCTGACAATATTTTTACCAGATTTTTGTACCCGATATAGTTTTGTACCAAAAGGACAATCGAGCCCTCTTTCCCATCTATACCCGCTCTTTTTTCAAACCGACTATCTAAACTTATCGCAATTTCGGCGCCCAATATGGGCTGAAGATTATCCATCTTTCCGCCTTCCATATAAAATTCCAGCAGTCCATATCCTGCATGAGTATCCGTCAAAGCGACCGCTGGACATCCTAGCTCCTTGGCTCTCGATAAAATCGTCTTGGGAGACATCGGAGCCTCCAAAATCGAGTACTACGAATGGGTGTGAAGATTCACAAAAGGTTTAGGCATGCTCTATAGGTCTTTCTCGACCGGAATAAAAATACGAGGTAAATATGAGCGGAGAGATCTCCCTCAGTGTATTTAATCAAACCACACTATAGAAGATTTCTCCGCTCACATAGTACTTAAATCTTTCCTTCCGGTCGAAAAAGTTTAAGACTTTTTCATTCCCCACAAAGAGAAAATCACAATGATCAGGAAAGCCACCAAGCACATAAAGGGAATCGTCACAAAACCAAAATAATCCACCGACATGGCGGTACAGGGGTTATCAAAGGTACAGAACTCAGAGGTGGCAATATCGTATTTTTGAAGCCCATAATGATAGATTTCCAAAAGAAGTCCCGGGAAAGCCAACGCCAAACAATACCTCAAAGCCCCACTATCACCGTTCCAAAGCCCCACAAGGCTGATCACCACAATCGGATACATCAAGATCCTCGCCCACCAACACAAATGGCAAGGTGTAAATCCATCGGAAGCAAAAAGCGCTCCGGCCCGAAAATTCTCAACCGGGTCTCCGTAATTGCTCAAGTATAAAGAGCCAAGCATCGCCACAAGCGCTTGAAGAAAGACAAAAACAAGGGCGGTCTGAGAGTTGGGTTTATCTGCGTCCATCATAATACCAATTAGAAACGTCCCCCATTGTCTAAAAACGAGGACAATGTGCAAGCTTTTATTTTCAGACGGATTTGAATACAAGCCAAAAAAAAATAGAATGTTCATATGCAATTATTATTCACATATTTAGCTTGCCTGGTAACCTTCTTAATACTAGATGGTCTATGGTTAGGGCTTATAAGCAGGGAAATTTACAATAAATGGATTGGCCACCTCATGACCGATAATATTTTATGGGGGGTAGCCCTTGGATTTTATCTATTGTATGTTATAGGGATCGTATATTTTGCCGTCCTTCCGGCAGCTTCATTGTCTCGAGCAGCCTTAAACGGGGCTCTTTTAGGGATATTATGTTATGCTACGTATGACCTTACTAATTGGGCCACTCTCAAAGACTGGCCATGGGAAATGGTGATGACTGATATCATCTGGGGTATGCTAATAACGTCTATTTGTGCCGCTGTAGGATATCTCGTCTACCGTGCTGCATGAAGTAGAATTAAAAGGCTTATCAAGGAATAACTTTAACAACACTTGTTTTATTGTATTTTTCATGTTACAATGATATATAGTCAGGTTGAAAGACAGGACTATACAAAGTTCTTTGACGGCTCGATGAAGTATGCTTATGTCCTTGTGATGTAAGTGTTGTGGTGCTCTTTGAGCACTGGTCTCAAGCTTTCTCGCCTTTTGGGCGAAAGAGACCTAAAAAAAAGCGTAACCGTGCGTAAGCACAACACAGAACCAGAGCGTTTGTGGCGGATACGTAAAGTCGAAAGACCTGGATATGCCCCCCATATCTTGGATCATACCCAACGCTCTCATGGTATGTATCTTGTCGGAAGCTCTGCCGATAAAAATAATAGAGACTGATTCTTTCAGTTACTTTACTTCTTCAGTCGTTTTAAGTTCTCTTAGAAAAAAATCCATGTATAGCTTATATCGCTTTATGTGGGTTTTTTTTATCTTGCTTATGGAAGT
>DATDAE010000104.1:0-9882 GCA_036525565.1 Candidatus Altimarinota bacterium | reverse complement strand
CTCGATAATACAGACGCGCAAGATTTGAGTTTGGTAGGAGACGTACTTACGTTGAGTGGAGATCCTAATGCGGGAGTTGATTTGGATGCGTATTTGACGACTAATAATTATGTAGATGAGAGTTATCTTACAACTAATAATTATATCACGACAGCAGAAGTGAATGATCTAGCAGAGACAGTAGCGATCACAGCAGGTACTTGTAGTGGGAAAGTGGTACAGTCCAATGGAACGACTTGGAGTTGTGTGACACCAGGAAGTGGAGCGGATGGGATTAGTGCCACGGCAGCCTTGAGTATTAATGGATCAAACTTGCAGTTGACGGATGGGACGAATACAACAAGCGTAGCGCTTAGTTTGATTGATACTGATACCACCTACACGGCGGGGACAGGATTGACACTAACAGGAACGGTATTCTCAAATGATTTGGGAGCCACGATTGAAAGTGCTGAAATTACAGACGGAACCATTGCTTTCGGAGATTTAGCCACAGCTTTAGTGTTGGATGAAGACACATTGGTTTCAAATTCAGCTACAGCCCTTGCAACTCAACAGTCTATTAAAGCGTATGTAGATGCTAAAGTTGATAATGATACTACTTACTCAGCAGGAACCAATAAAGGAATCCTTTTCACAGGAACAACGGTGGGGTTGATTGAGACTTGTACTAATGGGGATGTGTTGGCTTGGAATAGTACAGGAGGTACATGGGATTGTGCGGCTGATGGAGGTGCTACCTACACGGCGGGGACAGGATTGACACTGACAGGAACGGTATTCTCAAATGATTTGGGAGCCACGATTGAAAGTGCTGAAATTACAGACGGAACCATTGCTTTCGGAGATTTAGCCACAGCTTTGGTGTTGGATGAAGACACCTTGGTTTCAAATTCAGCCACCGCCCTTGCAACTCAACAGTCTATTAAAGCGTATGTAGATGCGAAAGCGGATAACGACACAACGTACACGGCAGGAACAGGACTTACCTTGACTGGAACGGTGTTCTCAAATGACTTGGGAGCAGCGATTGAAACTGGAGAGATTACGAACGGAACAGTTCTTCTTGAAGATCTTGATGCTACGGCGTATGAAACGACGACCGTAGATTCTACGACAAACGGAGATGATCTCGTTACAGAAGCTGCGGTTGAAGCCTATTTGACGGCCAATGATTCTGATACAACGTACAGCGCAGGAATTAACAAAGGAATCCTTTTCACAGGCACGACTGTAGGATTGATCGAAACTTGTGCTAATGGAGAAGTCCTTTCTTGGAGTAGTGGTGGAAGTACTTGGGGGTGTACAACGATACCATCAGGAGCGGATAACATGGGAAATGGAAATGCTACCACCGCTATCACCCTTCGAGACGTAGGACCAGACACCAATAATTGGTCGATAGATGAGCAGTCTGATGAAGACTTTGAATTTGCTTATAACGGAACCGAAAAAATACGAATTGATACTTCTGGTAATCTCTATGCTACTGGATATATCCAAACTTCAGATGTTCGATTCAAAGAAAATATCTCAACCGTGCATGGTCTTGATGTGGTATCACAACTTCGAGGGGTCTCTTTTGACTGGAAAAACTCTGGAGAGTCTACGCTTGGGGTGATTGCTCAAGAAGTAGAATCAGTCGTGCCCGAGTTGGTGCGTACTGATGAAGATGGTTATAAAGGGGTGAACTATGATGGATTTGCCGCGGTATTGATCGAGGCCATCAAAGAACTCAAACTTCAGAACGAGACGCTCCAACAAAGAGTGGAAGCCCTTGAAGCTTCGGCTCAATAAATTCTAGATCTTATTGTCTTTTCGTACTGACCTTTCCTAATGTCCATAATAAAACGTTTTATTGCTAGCTCACTTGTCCTCAGTTTATTGGGGACATTTGTGATAAGTGATATATGGGCAGCTTCTAATATTTTTAGTGATGGACAACGTTATGCAGAAGATGTGTTTGGGGGCTACGTAGATTTGAGACCTAGCGCTTCGGATGGTGTAGAAGTCACGCCCACGCAAGTCTTGGGGAATATTTGGCTTGAAAACTATGGATGGCTTGATATGCAGCCCTCAGGAAGTGGTGTGAGTATCGTTATTACTTCTTCGGGTGGAGATCTGACTGGGACGCTTTCTGGATTTGGTTGGATTGAAGATTTTGGTTACGTTGATTTTAATGCTGTTACGATTGATAGTGATGGTTATTTTCAAGGGTTCGCTTTTGCTCAGAACATTGGTTGGATTGCGTTTGGGGATGATCTTTCTGGGCTGACTTCTTTCACTCAAAATCCTGCGGACAAGGGCGTCTCTTGGGCTCGATTGGATTGGAGTCTTGTAGGACTTGCGCCTCCAACCATCACGATCACCGCTCCGACCAAAACCAGTGCCACCACGATCACCGATACGACTATCCGTGTGGTTGATACTACCTATGGTATGAATCTTTCTAATGGTGCGACGGTTACGATCGATGGATCTACGACGGTTGGAAATGGAGGACTTTCTTGTGCACAAACTAGTGCCACGCAAGTGGATTGTACGATTTCGATCACGAGTAGTGGGAATTTGGTCATAGCCGCCACTAATGAGGTAAGTGCGGCCGCAACTCAGGCAGAGAACGGATATGTCATTGATGCCGATGTTGATACGGATGGAGATGGTTGTAGTGATGTTTGGGAAGATGCGAATGGACTTGATAAAAACGATGCCGCTGATGCGGCCCTCAATCCAGACACGGATTGGCTGACGAATCTCGAAGAGTGTCAAAATGGTACCGATCCGAATGACCCTGATACGGATAATGATCTTCTTTATGATGGTTTTGAGATCAAATACAGTCTCACAGATCCTTTGGATGCCGATTCGGATGATGATGGAACTACCGATGATCTAGAAGATCCGGATGGAGAGCTGACGAATCTTGAAGAACAAAATTATGACTTTAATGCCGTGGGAACAATTGGTTTGAATGAACCAACCGATCCGCATGATAGTGATAGTGATGATGATACACTGAGCGATGAAGCGGAACGAAACGTCCACCTCACTAATGCAAATCGAAAAGATACCGACAGCGATGGACTCCCGGATGGTTGGGAAGTGCAATACCCAGCAGCGGTGAACCCATTGATTTCAGATTCTGGAGGTAATTATGACAATGATGCTTGTGCTACCGAACTCGCAGAATACTTGAGCGGGAAAAGTCCTATCAATCCTCGGGATTGTAAAGAAGAATTAGAAGAAGTCTCTACAGATTACACGGATGGTTCTGTAAATGCTATTTTCCGGAACTATGCCGCGGCAAAAGGTTTGAATCGAGAAGAAACGGCAGCCCTTCTCAAGATAGAATGGTCTGGTCGAAATAACTTTGAAGCCAATTATGCTAAATCCTTGGAAATCGCTCAATTTATGAATGAAGGGGGTGAGGGGCGTATGATTACTTATGTCGATAGCGCTGGTAACGAGCGATTTGCCGGATACAAAAGAGGAAAAAGAGGTGCGGTTGAATTTGATAGAGGGGCTCAAAATTTGGTTTACAGAAGAGAAAAACGAATTGATGACAACTATTTAACTTCTGCGGTAGAACCAGAATTTAGACCAAAATTCACGGTGATGAACTTCAAGGATGTGGAATTGACCGATAAGAATTATCTAGATGTTCTGGCGATTAATAGTATGGGATTTGTTCGTCCAGATGAGCAGCATAATTTTAACCCACTTGATGAACTCACGTGGGAAGAGCTTTTGTCAGCTTTACTTTGGGTGAGAGAAGAAAAACTACTCGAATATGATCAAATTAAGGATATGGAAGCCCTTGAAGGCTTGCCGATTAGAAATGATTATCGATCAAAAGTCTTTTATACAGCTCTACGAAATGGCTTGATTGATCAGGATTTCCAGAAAGATACGCCTTTAACAAGAGAGCATGTATTGAGAGAATTGGCAGGATATTTAAATCTCAATCTTTCCCGATCACAGACCGATCAAGCCTTCAAAGATATTCAAGAAGGGGATGAGCTCTATGAAATTGTTCAATCGGCAAACCGACAACGATGGTTTGATAATATTGAAATGAGGCTTTTCTTGCCGACAAGACCGGTAAGTCGTGTGATGTTTGCCTCTTGGTTTCTGCAGGCCTTGGGGGATCAAAATCCTTTAGCGGATACACCAGCCTTTAGAACCGCTCGAGGCGTGCTTGATGGGTTGTATGACGATGTCTATCATCTCAATGATACAGAGTCTAGTGCGAATCCTTATAATCGAGTTCGTGACGTGAAAACAGAAACGAGCAATATGACAGAGGCTGAGCTTTTCATACGAGGGCAAAAACTTCGGGAAGCATCCAAGGATCAACAACAAGTCTTTGGGCCGACTAGAAGTGATCTGAGAGCAGGATTTGTAGATGAAAATATAGAAAATCAAGACAACCTTGATGAGTATGGTAATGAGCGTCGTGAAGTGAATGGACAAAAACAAATCAGGTATAAAGGCAGTCGAATCTGGACTGATATTATTGAGATGGATGATATCAAAATCAGGGGCGGAAGAACTAGATAGTCGGCTATTTTTGAACCTTACCTATGGAAGAAGTTTATAAACAAAAGGCACAGAAATGGGCCCGTGTATTAGGCTTTATACCAACACTTGAAGCGGTTTTTTTGTCCGGAAGCTTGGCCACAGGCAAAGCCACCAAGGATTCGGATATTGATTTTTTTATCCTGACTCGGCCAGGGACTATATGGTTTACTCGGTTTTGGGTTTTTTTTATTTTAAAAATCTGTGGTCAACTCGCAAAGCCCCATCATCACGCTGGGCGGATTTGTCCAAATCATTTTATCACGACGGATCATTTACGCCTGAGGGAACAAAATGCCTATAGTGCGGAGATGTTTAGTCAGAACCTACCCTTGTATGATCCCCAAAGCTTATTTGTAAAATTTGCTGAAGCTAATAAATGGGTGGAGAAGTTTGGGCACCACTTTCCAATAACAAATAACAAAAAACAAAGCACAAAAACTAGACGTTTTATATTTGAGATTGGTTCTTTGTTACTTATTTCTCTTGAGCCCTTCTTTGCATATCCTCAAAAATGGTGGATTCAGCATTCAAAAATTTATCAGAAAGGTGGGCATGGGATGGTGCTTGAAAAGTATGAATTGAGGTTTCATCCTGTTTTAAAATCTCGTGTTCCCCGAGACTAGAAAATATGGTTCTAAAGGCTTGACATTTGTTTCTATATCATCACAATCCCGGAAACATAACTTTTTTAACCTTAATTTTGTATCATGGCTCACAACTTTTGGGATGACATCGTAAGCACCGAACAGAAAGCAAAAGATCTCATAGAAAAGGCTAAGAAAGATAAAGAAGAAGAGCTGATTCGCTATGCAAAAAAACTGCAAGAAGATAAGGAAGCCGCCGTGGCATCAACGCGTGAAAAGGAACGAGAGTACCTCAAAGAAAAACAAGTAGAATCGAAGAAGCTTTATAAGGATTTAGTGAGTAAGGGTGGAAAAGATATGTCTCAGCGTGGGAAAGACGCAGAAGGCCATATTGATCGTGAAGTCAAAGGGGCAGCTGACTATTTGTTGAACACGCTCTTGGGCGTTAAGGCTTAATTATTTATGATATTTTGATTTGATATGGCTAAAGTTAACCTTTCGAAAATTCGTATCATTGGATTGCCAGAACATTATGAAATGTTGGTGACGCATCTTCAAAAAATAGGTATGGTTCAGTTCATTCCGGCTCCTAATGTGAAGCCGAGTGGGGAACTGGAAGATGAGATGATTGCTAGTCGTTATGATCTGGCTCGTATTGAGGCGGCTTTGCGTTTCTTGCAGCCCTATGAATCTAAACGATCAAAAATAGATGCTCTTTTATCAGGTGGCAAATTGGTGATGAGTCCCAACCAAGCACAAGATCGTATTAAAGCTTTTGAACCTGGTGCGGAGAAGTTTTTGGATGGTGTTTTTGTAGCCGAAGAACAGCTTATACGGGAACGTAACGAGCTCGATAAGTTGCCAGCTATAAAAGTCATATGCGAACAGTTGCAAGAGCTCAATGTGTCATTTGAAGAAAGTTTCGATACTGAGATGACTCGCACATGGATTGGATCTGTGAAACGAGGGGTGGATAAAGAATTGATGAAGATATTGGCTTCAGAGACTAATATGGTAGATCTGAAATTGCTTTCCAGAGGTACCAAAGAAGTTTTTGTACGGGTTACCGCCTTGCGAAAATTTGAACCCTTTATTGTAGGCTTACTAGAATCAGTTCGTTTTAAAGCCTTTGATATCTCTCTTGTTGAGGAGCATTATGGGAAAACCGTAGATGAACTCAGCGCTTGGTATCAATCAGAAAAAGATCGAATTACGCAAAATATTGTGGCCCTAGAATCTAAAGTAAAAGCTTTTGCGCAAGAGACAAACGATCTTCGGATTTTTCATGATTATGAATTGTGGCACAAAAATAAAGAAGATCTCAAGAGTGGTGTTTATAAATCAGAAGTGCTCTTTGCGTTTGAAGGATGGATGCCTTCTACGGAAGTTAAATCGCTCCAAGAGTGGACTCAAAAAGCTTTTGTGGGGAAAGTAGGGCTCGTAGAAGCGACGTTGGAAGATGCGGACGTACCACCTATTCTCATGCAGAATAAAACCGGAATTCGTTCTTTTGAGCCGGTGGTTACGATGTTTGGATTACCGGGGAAAGACGATTTTGATCCCACGGTAGCGGTCATGCCCTTTTTCTTTATATTCTTTGGGCTTTGTTTGTCTGATGTTGGATATGGGCTTATTTTGACGCTTGTGTCTTTATTTTTCCTGATCTTTGGCCGATTTTCTTTAGGAGCCAAGCACTCATTGGGGCTACTGTTCCTTTGTGGAGTTGGGGCTACGATTGGAGGTGTCGTTTTGGGAGGTTATTTTGGTCTTGAACCAGGACAGGTGCCATCGTTTTTGATAGATCAATCAACCGGGATGTTCAAAGGCCAGCTTTTTGTGCCGCTGGAAGGTGCTGGTCCTATGACATTTCTTTCTTTAGCTTTGGGGCTTGGAGCGATGCATCTCTTGGTCGGGGTTTTCTTGGAAGGGGTTAAAAAATGGATGAATGGTGATAAAGTAGGAGCCTTTCTAGACTCTTGGGCTTGGTTTTTCTTTCTTCTGAGTCTTTGTCTCTTTGGGATTTCTAGCAAAATTGAAGTTTTGGATGGGGCGCTTTGGTCAAAAATGGCTTTGGCTGGAGCGGGTATACTGGTGCTCACCCAAGGTCGTGCTCAAAAGAATTGGTTGATGAAGCCGGTGGTCGGGATACTGGCACTCTATGGAGCGACCTCTTATCTGTCTGATCTTTTGAGTTATGCTCGTATCATGGCGCTTGGCCTTGCTACAGGGGTAGTTGGATTTGCGATGAATCTTACCGCAGGCGTTATCTATGATTTGATTCCTATTCCTTGGCTCGGGTTTATTGGAGCCGCTATTGTGGCCGTGAGTGGTCACGGACTTAATTTTGCCCTTTCTACGCTTGGAGCCTTCATTCATTCTGGACGGCTCCAGTTTATCGAGTTTTTCGGTAAATTTTATGAAGCGGGGGGAAAACCCTTCTTACCTTTTGGTAAGTCGTTCAAATACGTCTTTCTGAAGAATCAATAAAATAGGTTCTTTCAGATTTGACTTTCGGGTGAATTTATCAAGAATGCGCCCGATATGGATACTATCATAACTTCTTATTAATTTTTAACTCACAAACATAATGGAAGAAGTCGTAACACAAGTCGTAGTTCAAAATGGAACATTCTACGCAATCTTAGGCGCCGCAATTTCAGCTTTCGTAGCTGGTATGGGTTCGATTCTCGGTATTTTGACTCCTGGATCTAAAGGAGCGGGTGTTCTTGCTGAAAAGCCAGATCTTTTTGGTAAAATTTTGGTGCTTGCCGCGCTCCCTGGTTCACAAGGGGTTTACGGTCTACTTATTGCTATTATGATCCTCCAAGCTTCAGGAGTACTAGGAGGCGGTGAGGCTGTTTCTTTGTCTGGAGGATACCAACTTTTGGTAGCCGGTATTCTTATGGGACTTGCAGGATTGGCTTCTGCTTATTTTCAAGGGAAAGTGGTTTCAGCTGGGATCAGCGCGGTAGCGAAAGATGATAGCCTTTCTGGAAAAATGATCGTGCTTTCAGTTTTGATCGAAACCTACGCTATCTTCGGATTGCTTGTAGCGCTTTTCATCGTGCTTGGTGTGTAGTTTGCTCAATAATTATTATAAACCATGTCTTTACAAGATATATTGAAAGAAATCCTGTCTCAAGCACACACAGAAGTGGAAGGGGTCAAAAAATCGCTTGAAGCCGAAAAAAATCAGCTTAAGAAGGCCGCTGATGCTGATCTATCGCAAGCGGTAGATCAAGTTAAAGCGAGAGGCAAAGAAGCCGCGATCTCGGTGCAAACCAAGATGGAAGATATGGCTCGAAAGGAGAATAAAAAAGTAGAGCTTCAAACCAGAAGGGCGGTCATTGATAAAGCCCTTTTGGCTTTAATAGATCATTTTGGGTCTCTTTCTGAGGATCATTATGCGGATTTTTTCAAAAAAGCTTCGTCTGATTTGGGTTCTGAAAAAGGCGTCTTCTCTGTGCCAGAAAATAGAAAATCGGTGGCTGAAAAAAATGCACCTTCGGGGTGCGAAGTAAGGTTTGATAAAAATGTGAAAAGCGGATTCGTATTTACGAGCGAGCGTTTCACGGTAGACAATACTTTTGAAAATCTGGTGATGTCCGAATTTCGTTCACCACTTGAGATCTATTTCACCCAAAAACTTAATCTTGCTTAAAAAGTCTTATGTCAGCACAACTCTTATTTCTTAGTGGACAAATCAGCGTCTTGGAGGCACAACTCCTCCAGTCGGGACAGCTTGATCGTATGATCGGGGCGTCTACTCCGGAAGAAGCGTTTAGAGTGCTTTCAGAGCTTTCTTATGCGCAGTATTTCGATGAAGACTTGAGAGCTTCTCATTTTACGCAAGTTTTGGCCAGAGGGCTGCTAGAAACCAAACATTTCTTGGATGAGAGTCTAGATAATGGCAATCATAGTATGCTGTTGTGGCTCAAATATGATCTCAACAATATCAAGCGAGCGGCGAAAGATCGACTGCTTTTTGGGAAAGAGTCTTTGACGGATTTCACCGATGATAATGGCTATATCAACTTGGGAAACTTGGATCTGCCCTCTTTGCAGGCGTTTATATTCGAAGGAGCCTCAGTCGATTTATTGCCTCGGGAAATCACCAAGACGGTACTCGATTTCTTTGCCAAAGAAGATCCACAGATCAGGGATCTCGATCAATCGCTCGACCGAGCTTATCTTCAGGCTTTTCTTCGTTTGAGTAAGAGTTCAGGAGAAGGGCTCAAGCATTATGCTAAGGCCCAAATTGATAGCTATAATCTTCGAAGCTTGCTTCGTAATGTGACCATGATTGGGTCTCAAACGGATTGGATTTCGGGGGGGACTTTGGGCTCGGAAGATTTTGGATCGGTTACGGATTTAGATTCTTTTATGAAAGTTACCAGAAATACCGATTATAGTTTGATGCTTGAAGCGATGAAAGAAGCGCTTCCACTTGAGCAGCAATTAAATCAATTTGAATCTTTGATGGATTCGAGACTTTCGGATCTTATGAAAGAGCTTTCACAAGGAAGTGATGGCCTCCTCAAAGTATTATATTATTTTGAGCGACGGTGGAATAATGCTCGAATGATCAAAGTGATTATGTTTGGGAAGTTTTATGGACTTGAACCACATGTTATAGAAGAAAAACTTAAACCTTTATCGTATTAATATGGAAGACAAAATTTATAAATTGGCCGTTGTCGGATATCCCGGTTCAACC
>DATDAE010000103.1:0-11294 GCA_036525565.1 Candidatus Altimarinota bacterium | reverse complement strand
AATGGCAGCTTAATTTGGAGAGTGTGACGTATTTGGTTCAGCCCGGGAATTTGGAAGCTTTTATTACCTTTATGGGCGATGTTCACGCAGATAAAATGTTGAGGAAAGCTTCTTGTTTTTGTCCTTGTAATAATGATGTAAAAGCTTTTAAAATTTTCAAAGAGGCTTCTGGAGAACATTTTGTTCATTACTCGGACGTCTTATTTGGGCGAGCTGAAAAATACGATGACACTTCTTCTATGCCACAAGATTTATACGAAGCCCTCTCCTCGGTGAGGTTGGCCCCAAGAATGTTTGATATTGTAAAAAGTATGGTCAAAACCTATCCAGGTCGTCATAAAGATTGATTATTCTTTCAAATAAAAGAGATGATGCATGAAATTATAAAACGCTTCCACGCTGAAGCGGCAGAGTATTACGAAACTTCTGAATACCAGGCCAAAGTTGCCCGTCTTGAACAAATCCTAGAGCCTGTTCGTGGTAGGCGAATAGGCTGGGATCTGGAGGGGGTATTAGTCAATAAGAGCCCCTTTGGCAGTCAATATCCATTTGATGTTTCTTGGGAAGCCATTGAGAAATTAGAGGGTTTTGAAGCTCAAATCTTATGGCGTTTTTGCAGGCCCTTGGCCAATGATGTATTGGCCATTCTTCATAGGCATAATACGCTCAAGGTTTGCTCGGTGGCTGGGAGTGAGCTTGTGAGAAGGCTTATCGAGGATACTGATTTAAACATTCCTGAAGGGATAGAGGTTTTGGACCGTGAAAGGATCCAAGGTCTAAACGGAAGGCGTGGGAAATGCCCTGAAAAACTACAGATAGATTTATTGATAGACGATTTTGAGTGTGAAGACGAAGAGCGAACTTTGAAATGTCCTTCTTTTGGAGCTGTTGTGGGAGGTGTGACAGCCATGAGATCTTTTTATAATCGCACATTAATAGCGGCTTTGGAAAAAAATCCATTTGATCGAAGGGAGGATTATGATCGCTATAGCGATAGACAAAGCCAAATATTTGATGCGTTTGAAGGTCGTGGTATATCAATAGAAATCTTTAAAATGCTTTACAAAGATGATGGTATGATTGAAATAGCGCAAGTGATGTCCGATTTTTTTGCCCGAGAGGCAGAAAAAGAATAGATTCTCTCTTGAATGTTCACAGGCATTATCGAGCAAGTAGGCGAAATAAAATCCATCGAAGGCAATCGTTTTACGATGGCCCATAGTTTTACAGAACCTTTTGCCATTGGCGAATCGATCGCTTGCAATGGGGTGTGTTTGACGGTGATAAACCCATCCCCCCAGCCCCCTTCCCTTGTCAGGGAAGAGGGAGATTGTCCCCCTGACAAGGGGGACCGTCCCGACTTGTCGGGACGAGGGGGTTTAATTGAAGTAGAGATCATCGAGGAATCTCGAAATGTCACGACCTTCAGTAATTCGAAGATTGGGGATAAAGTTAATTTGGAAAGGGCGGCCAAGATTGGACAGAGAAACTCAGGCCACAACGTCACCGGACATGTGGACCAAGTGGGGGAAATTTTAAAACTAGAAAAAGCCTCGGATTACTGGCTCATCCGAGTGCGTATAAATCCAGAGAATCGCAAATTAATCGTACACAAGGGGTCGGTTGCGGTGGAGGGGATATCCCTGACTATTTCTGGCGTTTCTAGTTCTTCAGTTCTCAAGTCCCCAAGTTCTCAAGTTGAGAGTGAAAACTCTCCATGGTTTGAGGTTTCGATCATCTCACATACGTGGGATGAGACTAACTTGCATACCAAAAAGGAAGGCGATAAGCTGAACGTTGAATTTGATATTTTGGGTAAATATATCCTTCAAAATAATCCATAGTGTCACCCTGAATTTATTTCAGGGTCTTGGACGCTAGATCAGATATTCAAGATGCTGAAACAAGTTCAGCATGACAATAATATTATGAACGACGATAAATTTGTACAAAGAGCGTACGAGATTGCCAGCAAAGTCGATCCCCATGCGGTTGCCCCCAATCCGAGGGTGGGGTGCGTGATCGTGAAAGTACCGAAGAATCGAAGAACTCAAGAACCAAAAATTGTGGGGGAGGGGGCACATGAAGTTTTTGGTGGGCCACATGCGGAGGTGAATGCGATAAACCAATTAAAAACACAAAGAACCAAAGAACCCAAGAACCAAAATTATTCAGTTACTCAGTTGCCAAGTTGCTCAGTTGCCAAAGGATATACCGTCTACCTCACGCTTGAGCCGTGTGATCATTTTCATGGAAAAAAGACGCCCAGTTGTACGGATTTATTGATTAAAGCGGCGCCCGATCGAGTGGTCATCGCTGCTTTGGATCCAAAATTTGGAGGCAAGAGTGTGGAGAAGTTGAGAGCGGCGGGTATTAACGTAGAAGTTAGGAGCCAGGAGCTAGGAGTTGGAAAGCTCCTCCCTGACAAGGGGGGAAGATCGCGAAGCGATCAGGGGGGTTTAATCTTGAATCCTTTCTTTGACCACTATCAAAAAACTAAAAAACCGTGGATCACCCTCAAGCTCGGACAGAGTTTGGATGGAAGAATAACTTCGGAAGATCAATACATCACCAACAAAAAATCACTCGTGGAAGTCCACAAAATGCGAGCGCAATATAGTGCCATGCTCACCACCACCGAAACAATCCTGCAAGATGATCCCCGGATGAACTGTCGCTTGGAGTGCGGAGAAAGATTGCGAACGTATAACGACAAAGCCCTTCCGTGGAGGGCTTCAGATCCGAAATTGATCATCCTGGGGCAACGTGAAATTCCTCAAACCCATCGTGTCTGGGATCGATCGGGGGAGATTTACCTTTTCAAGACCTTGGATGATTTTCTTACCTCCGAACTCTATCCTAACCTTGATTCGATCATGACCGAGTGTGGGGCGTGTGTGAGTACGCTTCTTTTGGAGCGAGGGCTGGTGGATGAGATTTGTCTTTTTGTCGCACCCAAGGTTTTGGGATCTGGCAAGATGGCGTTTGATACTAGTAAAGTCCGGACTCTCAAGAGTCCGGACTTTGGTTTGACAGGGAAATTCTGTCTTCATTCCCAAAGGGATTTAGATGGAGATTTGGAATTGCGATACAAGCGAAAGCTTGAAATGCTGTCATCCTCGAACTTGATTCGAGGATCCAGACCTGGATTGTCCGATCAAGTCGGACAATGACAAGAAAATAAAGGTATGCTAATATCTGGGCCATGGAATCTATGAAAATCAAAGTCGATGTACAAGGGACCCCACTAGAGGTTTCACTACTGGTGAAACCTGGAGATCCCAAGAATCCCACTTTTCTAGCCCTTCATGGGCTGCAGTCTTCAAAGGAGTTGTATCAAGGACTCTTTGAACAGGCTTTTATGGCAGATTTTCCGTGTATGGCGATTGATTTTATAGGCTTTGGAGAGAGTGAAAAATCAGAAGATTTTCCTTATGAGATCAATGATCAACTCGATATGGTGGTGGGAGTGATTGAACGACTCAAGATCGATAAATTTCATATCATTGGTCATAGTTTAGGGGGCATGGTGGGGACTTTGCTCGCGCAAGATTATTTTCGAAAAGTCCTTTCCTTTTCCAATTTAGAAGGAAATCTGATCTTAGAAGATAGTGAAAAAAGCGCTCAAATTGTCGGTATGATGTATGGGGATTTTGTACAAGATTATTTTCCTGAGCTCAAGAAAAACCTCAAAAAAAGCAAAGAACCAAGTGCTGAAATGAGAAGCCAGGGTTTGGGAAAAGTGGCGGAATTTGCCTTTTATGAAACGGCACAGAGTATCATGGAATGGACGGGGAAGGATGATTTGAAAAACACTTTTAATGGGCTTCGTTGTCCGAAGATTTTTGTTTGTGGAGATGAAAATGAAGCTAAATTAAAATCGATCGAAGATCCATCGATTGTGAGGATGATTCCTGATAGTGGGCATTTTATGATGCTCGATAATCCCAAAATATTCTACAAAGTGATCAAGCAGTTCTTGGAAGAGCTTTAAGGAATACCAAGCTTGGGAATACAAACAAAAATGTGATTTTTAAAATTTTTGGTATCATCCTAATACTTAATACCTAACACCTAATACTTTGGGAAAACCCAACCTGAAAATGGCCCATATCCACATTATTTACGCAACTACAGGAGGCAATACCGATTTGGTGACCGCCTGTGTGCAATCAACTTTAGAAAGTTTGGGGCACAAAGTGACACGCGTAAAATGCGAAATCGCCAGACTCGATAATCTGACCGAAAATGATTGTCTGATTTTGGCTTCTCCCACCTACGCCCATGGAGAACTCGAGCCTCATATGGAAGCGACTTGGTGGAAAAAAGCCCATAAAACCGAGATTGATCTCACCGGGCATCCTTGTTGCGTGATTGGTCTGGGGGATGACAAATATGATGAAGATTATCATATCGAATCAGCCGGGCTTTTGACTCGTTTTATTGTTGAACGCGGGGGGAAATTAGTCCATCCGGGGCTTATGATCAATAAATCACCCATCGACCAATTGAAGGATAAAGTCGAGCCTTGGGCAGTGGCACTCCATGAGAAATTAACCAAACTATAGAACTTAGGAACTTGGGAACTTAAGAATGAGTTCCTTAGTTCTTGAGTCCAAGCGAAGCGCCAGTTCTCAAGTTTACTAAATCACAATATGAATACTCGAACCAGATTACGTATCGCCGGACAATCAGGAACAGGACTCCTTTCTGTGGGATCTATACTCATCAGATCGCTTCGCGATATGGGATTTTATTGTGTGGCAGATAGAGAATTTCCTTCCTTGATCAAGGGAGGTCATAGTTGTTTTACCATTAACTTTTCAGACCAGCCTCTAAAAAGTCTTTCACAGACTTGTGATATTTTGGTCACGATTGATAAACCCAGCACGCAGGCGTATTTTGATACGTTGGATGAGGGGGGCGTTTGGGTGCACGGATACGAGCGGCCAGTCGGGCTCAAGGACTTCCGGGATACCGCCGATAAGCGCCATATCACGACGGTACATATGCCTACGCGTACCACGGCGAAAGAAGTGGGGGGGACTGATCTGCAGCAAAACGTTGTTTTGACGGGGATGGCCTGGAAGGTTTTAGGCTTGCCTTACGACATTTTGGAAACAGAGATGAAGCGCAAGTTTGCCAAAAAACCTCAGTTTATGGAGTCTAATTTGGCGGCTTTAAAAGCGGGATATGAACGGACCGAATACCAGATACCACAGACCAAGTATCAAATACCAAAAAAGAAAGAGAGAAGGATGTTGATCGATGGGAATCATGCGATTGCTTTGGGCGCTATTCATGCAGGAGTACGAGTGTATTATGCTTATCCGATGAGTCCCAGTAGCTCGATCCTGACCCATATGGCGGATTATGCCAAAGAAGTCGGTATGATCGTCAAACAAGGCGAAGATGAGATCACGGTGGCCAATCTCAATATGGGGTCTTGGTACGCAGGCACTCGTTCGCTTTGCGCGACGTCTGGAGGAGGTTATGATCTGATGACTGAGACGGTTTCGTTGGCGGGGATTATCGAAACGCCATGGGTAGGTATTATCGTGCAGCGACCAGGTCCTGCCACAGGCCTGCCGACTTGGACCGCGCAAGGGGATCTCAATCTCGCGATTTATTCCTCGCATGGAGAATTTGCCAGATGTGTGATAGCGGTTTCAGATCCAGAGGACAATTTTACACTCATTCAGCACGCCCTCAATTTGGCCGAGAAATTCCAAATTCCGGTGATCGTTCTCTCGGATCGGGTTACAGGAGAATCACTTTTGACGGTGCCTGAGTTCGCGCAAAACACCATACCGATTGAGCGTCACCTCGTGACGGGGAAAAATCTCGAAAAATTGGATAACCATGACCGATATAAGATTACCAAAGATGGGGTTTCCAAGCGCTGGATTCCTTGTAGCCATCCTGATAAATATTACTTTGCCAATGGAGATGAACATGATGGCATGGGGCGGCTCGATGAAGACCAGTCAGCAGGAGAAATGTACGCTAAGCGGTTTCGAAAACTAGAGACCCTCGAAAAAGATCTGCCTGAGCCGGAAGTACTCGGGGTCAAAAAAGAAGCGGATATTTCTTTTGTGGGGTGGGGAAGCTCGAAGAATGTGATGCAAGATATTATTGGACAGCAAGGGATAAGCGGTAAGAGGCAAGGGGTAAGGATTAATTATCTTCATTATAGTTATGTGTATCCACTCAAAACGAAGTCACTTGAGAAGTTTTTTAAAGACAATCCAAACGTGCATTTAATCGAGGGAAATCATACCGGACAACTCGGACAACTCATTGAGCAAAAAACCAGTTTAAAATTCAAAGGAAAGCTTCTCAAATGGAATGGTCGACCGTTCTTTGTGGAGGATTTGGAAAACTATATCAAAGAACAAATGCCAAAGACCAAATAGCAAAAACATAAAATAAATCTTCAACATTACCATGTCAGACCAATCAAAAAAACTCGCCGGATGCGCTGATCGATACCTCCAGTATGAAACGGATGAAGTCATGACCTGGTGTGGAGGTTGTGGGAATTACACCATCCAAAATGCTTTGAAGCGAGCACTCGCGCTGGAAAATATAGGTCGAGATAATGTGATCTTTTGTTTTGACGTAGGGTGTTCTGGGAACGGTTCAGATAAGATGGAAGGTTATACGATTCATGGGCTTCATGGGCGGGTTTTGCCTTTGGCTGCAGGGGTGAAGATCGCTAACCATAAAGTTCATGTGATCGCCGAAGCTGGAGATGGAGCGACTTTTTCAGAGGGGGCTGGACACGTCATACATGCGGTAAGAAATGATTATCCGATCCTGTTTCTCCATCATGATAATCAAAACTACGGACTTACCATTGGACAGGCTTCGGCACTCACACCAAAGGGGTGTAAGATGTCAGGATGCCCCCAGGGGAACCCGGTGGATGCGCTCAATCCTTTGGAGATTGTGCTCAGTCTGGGGCCGTCCTTTGTGGCGCGAGTGAGTTGTACCGACACAGAACATATGACTGAAATCTTTCAAAAAGGGCTTCAGCATGACGGACTCGCCTTTATAGAAGTACTCCAAAGTTGTCCCACTTTCAACAAAGACACCACACATGAATGGTACGTGGAAAATATAAAATACATCGAAAAAGAATTACCAAAATATGATCCCACCGATCTGTGGGCCGCGAAGAGATTGGTGATGGAAGAGACAATGTATCTCGGGATGATTTATCATAATCCAGAAAAACAAAACTTCCTCAAAGCCGTAGAGCATTGGGACCCAAAGTGTCCCGCTCTTGTAGAGGATGTGCATCAAGTTGATGTGAGTGGGATTATGGCGAAACTCTAGGTAGTCAAGTATGCTACTCTTGTGACACCTTTTTTGCTGGAGATTTTTCGGATGGTGGTGGTGCCGATTTCACCAGAGGTCTTGGTATGAGTGCCTCCGCAGCCGCACCCTACCGATTCATAGCCTTCAAAATACACAAATCGAGCGGCTTTCCCGGGTGGGGATTTGATGCCTCTTTTTTGGGCTTCCTGGGGAGATAAATCCTCGGCGATTATGGCCATATCGGCTTTGATCACTTCCTGACATTTGGCTTCCAGCGCGGAGATGTATTCCATCGGGTTTTCAATCTCGCCTTGGTACTCCACATAGGGACCTTCGGGGAAATGAAAACTCTTGCCAGCATTGAGATGCCGCAAAGCCTCATGACTATTCATAGCAATATCAATGAGATGACCAGCGCTATGACATTGAGTGTTGGTCATCCGTCGTTCTCGGTCGATTTTTAGGTCTACGGCTTTTCCGATTAAACCCCCTGGATCGCTTTGCGATCCGTCCCCCTTGTCAGGGGGAGTCATTTGACCTATATGCCAAACGATCCCATCGGGATCGAGGGCCACAAATTCCACGTTGAAAATTAAATCTCCCCCAACCCCCTCTTTATCAAGAGGGGGCAGAGTTATGGTGCCTCGGTCACAGGGTTGTCCGCCGCCCTGAGGATAAAAGATCGTTTGATCCAAAATGATCGCCGTACCTTTTTCGTGGTCACGGATATCAAGAACTTTGGCTGAAGCGGTGTCTCGGTAGGTGTCGGAGAGATAAAGTAAGTGTGTCATGATAGTCAATTAATCCTGATATCTTTATACAAAAATTTTACTTTTTGTAAATATTAAGCACTATATAAAGTGTCAATAATTATTGATGATGGAGGTATTACTGCAAACACTCGGTCTCAATGAAAAGGAAATAAAAGTCTATTTAACGCTTTTAGAACTCGGTATGGTACCGGCGGCCAATATTGCCAAAAAGATAGAAATACCGAAATCAACAGTTTTGTTTCTCCTCGAGCGACTCGTGGCTTTAGGCTACGCAGAAAAAACACAGCGCAGTAATACGCAGTATTTTTTCACCGATCCTAAATTATTATTGGAGGCAAAAAAGAAAGCTTTGGAGGCGGAATCGAGGGCTTTGGAGGAAGTGATGCCGCTGCTTTCAGAGATGAAAAATCCGTATTCTTCGCGTCCTCGGGTGACTTTTTTTGAAGGCGTTGGGGGGTGCAAAAAACTGTACCGGAAAATGCTAGAGGCAGATCATGAGGTTTTGGAATTTGGGATTCACAAGGATTTGGAAGATAAAATGGGAGCTGAATTTATGGATCAATTTATCGTAGATCGGGTGAAAAAAGGTTTGTATTTGCGAGCTATATCAAGTCCCAATGCCGTTGATAAAGCCCTGAGTAAGCTCGATGAAGGGCATCTGAGAGAGCAAAAATTTTTATCTGAAAAAGAGGAGACTTATTCCTCCATCGCGATTTACGGGGAAAAAGTCATGTTGCTCAATTTGCGTCATGATGCCTTTGGGATTTTGATTGAAAGTGCCGAAATTTCTCAAACTTTGAGGACTATTTTTGAAGTGTTGTGGCAAAAGATTTAGTCCTGATCGTCTTCGTTCATCTTGAGTCGTGTTCGCAGATTTTCCATTCCACGATCTACCAATAAAAGGCCACCCATAAAAACCCCGGCACAGCAATTGTTGACTCGGATGACGATGTCTCGTGCTGGTTTTGATTGTTTCCAAATTCTCTGGCAAGCCTCAAAAGAAGATTGGCATACCGTAGATTCGATTTGAGAGAGGCCTTCCAAAATTCGATTAACCGAGGATGAAACCCAAGCTTCAACCTTGTCCACGGTGGGGTGAAAAACTACTTGATCTACTTTTTCATCAAGGCGATCAAAAAAGGCCCCACTAGAGATCTGCTGGAGCCATGCCTCCAATGATTCAGCAAGCGTACGAGGCTTTTTCATTAGGTTGTTTTTAAAGGCTTCTGTTTTTTATGTCAAGGCTTCACGTATTTATAAATCTTTACACCTTTGGAGACTTCGAGGCTTTTGGCTTCCTCGAATTCGAGGCTAAAACTATGTGAGATGATTTGGCATCCGCCTTTGAGGTGGGGCCAAATTTTGGTTTTTATGGGCTTCATAATCGTAGGACGGAGATAGCAAAAAATAACGTCGGCCTGTGAGAGATCGATTTTGAAAAAATCGCCTTGGAGGATCTCGATTTGTTGGTGCGGAGGGGTGGAATCCCTTGTTAAAAGATTTAAGATTTTTGCGATCCAAGCTATGGTTGGATTCCCTTCCACGCCGATTAATTTCACAGCACCGGGGTCAACCCCGGTGCTCAGCTGATGAGAAACCGCTCGCAAAATTCTCCCATCCCCACAACCCAAATCATAGATCTTCATCCCGGATTTTATATCGGCTAGATCGATCATTTGCTGGATTCTCTTGCGACTAGTAGGGACAGGGGGGATACCATAACGCCAGGTCGAATACAAAATCGAAAGACTCACTACCCCAATCAAAATGATCAGTAACGTGAGGAGGATTAATATCAAATCAGTGAACATGAATACTGAATATTGGATATTGTATGTTGTCAGTACCGATATCCCTCGCTTTTAAAGGGTCCTTTTTGGGGGATCCCGAGATAGTCAGACTGGTCTTTGGTGAGTTGTGTGAGTTTTCCGCCCAAAGCCTCGACATGGAGTTGAGCGACTTTTTCATCGAGATGTTTAGGAAGACAGTAGACGCCTACTTTATATTGGGCGCCTTTGGTCCAGAGTTCGATCTGGGCCAAAACTTGATTGGCAAAAGAGGTACTCATCACAAAGCTTGGGTGGCCTGTGGCGCATCCCAAGTTTACGAGTCGGCCTTCCGCGAGGATGATCAATTGCTTGCCATCTGGAAAGGTCACATGATGGACCTGAGGTTTGATCTCATCCCACTCGTATTTTCGTATTCCAGCGATATCGATTTCAGAATCAAAGTGGCCGATATTACAGACGATGGCATTATTTTTCATCTTAGCCATGTGGTCATGGGTGATCACGTCCGCGCATCCGGTGGCCGTGACAAAGATGTCACCTTGGTCGCACACTTCATCCATCGTCCGGACTTCATAGCCTTCCATCAAGGCTTGGAGGGCGCAAATAGGATCGATCTCGGTGATGATCACTCGGCATCCCAAAGCTTTGAGACTAGCGGCAGATCCTTTCCCCACGTCTCCGTATCCCGCGACTATGGCGATTTTCCCGGCAAACATGACATCAGTAGCCCGCTTGATCCCATCGCCCAAAGATTCACGACAGCCATACAGATTATCAAATTTAGATTTAGTTACCGAATCATTCACATTGATCGCCGGCATCTTGAGATTGCCTCGTTCATGCATTTGATAAAGTCTATGAACCCCGGTCGTAGTTTCCTCACTCACGCCTTTAATATCTTTGAGGAGTGCTGGATATTGGTCATGAATGATCTGGGTGAGATCCCCACCATCATCCAAAAGGAGATTGGGGGTCCAACCGTCAGGTCCCTTGATCGTTTGCTCGATACACCAAAGATATTCCACTTCGCTTTCACCTTTCCAGGCAAAGACCGGGATATTTTTAGCCGCAATCGCAGCGGCAGCATGGTCTTGCGTGGAAAAAATATTACAAGAAGACCACCGGACTTCCGCCCCCAGGTCTATCAAGGTTTCAATCAAAACAGCGGTTTGAATCGTCATGTGGATGCATCCGGCGATCCGTGCGCCTTTGAGAGGTTGGGTTGAGCTGTATTCTTCACGGATTGCCGTGAGTCCGGGCATTTGGGTTTCGGCAATCTCGATTTCTTTTCTTCCGAAAGCGGCAAGGCTGATATCAGCAATTTTGTAATCAGGCATATTTTCAAGGTTAGCGATTATGTCATGCTCAACTCGTTTCAGCATCTTGAATCACAATTTTTAAGCTTAAA
>DATDAE010000102.1:0-3845 GCA_036525565.1 Candidatus Altimarinota bacterium | reverse complement strand
AAGCAAGAGCTGAAAGTGGATCACTTCATGCAGCTGATTTATCCGTGATCTTTATGGAGGATGAAGATCCTGAGATCGAGGAAGTCCTCAACCGAAAAGTCGTAAGAGACGCCGAAGGTCATATCACTTCAGACACCGAAGATCCTGTGCTCGAGGAGGAGTTTAAAGACTTTTTAATAGAGGCTCGTGATCGTATCGGAGAAGTCCTCGAAGAACTCGCCGGTGAAGTCGTATTTGAAGCCGATCCTCAAAGCCTCTCGCTCGAAGATCGATTTGCAAGTTGGAATCGTCAGCTTTCACAAGCCTTGGGTACGGGCGCCATTCTCGAAAAATTAGAAGCCATTGATGGTGAGGATCCAGAGGGACTTTATCAAAACTTGATCGAAAGATCCTTACACAAAAAAGAAGTCACCATCAAGGAACTTATCGATGCGTCGATCAATCATCATCGTGAAGCTATTTTTGATACCATACGAGGCAGCCTGCCGGCGGATGAAGCGGACCAAGAACTCTTTATCGGCCAACACGGGAGGTTTCACCAAAATCTCAAAGACTCTGACACCTACTCCAAACTCAAAAGCAAACGAACCGAACTTTCCGAAAGACAGACACAAGTCTACCGAGACGCCCAAGAAGCTCAACACAAGGTCTATGAACTTTTCCCCAATACCGAATGGAATCGGATTTGGACGATCGCGGAAGCCTTGATCGATGAAGACGGTTGGCAAGAGATCGCGGATCAAATGCTTTTGGATGATGAGGATCTAGATCGAGAGATCAAAAAAGAAGAAGCCATCAAAGAAGCTTTTCTCGCCTTTGGACGAAAACACCGGTGGCATATCAATCCTGTAAATATGGATGTTTTTTGGAAACCACTGGTAAAAGCCGGTATTCCTCATAATTTTTATACCAATTTACTCGATGCATCATCCCTCGTTCTCAACGACACGTTAGCTCGAGACGAAGTCAGTGAGGCTATCGAGTACAATCATGAGAGACTTTCAGGAGGCGAAAACACCGATTTCCCAGGAGAGAAGCTCCTCAATGAAGTGGAGATCCAGGTGATGCCCTATCGAATGGACATCCAAAGACAATGTGAAGAGTACACCAAGCACTTCATGCAACTCCAAGATAGTTTTGATCATAATCCTCAAGCGCTTCAAAGTACGCTCAATTTGATCCATGAACTGCGAGTCGAACTCGTCCCCTATTTACGAACCCAAAAAGAAGAAATACAGGCGATGCTCGAGCAACTGGCACCAGACAAAGCTGTTTTCATAAAAGCGTATCTCGAAAGTATCGAAGCGCAAATCTCAGGACTAGAAACCTCTGCTCAAAAACACTGGGAGGGTCTTCAAGATACCGAGCGTAACGAAGCCCGAGGGTATAAATTTAGCAAAGACGATGAGCTTTTCACCCATTTCCCAGGGATGTTTGGAGGGATTGATAAATCTTTCTCCTTCATTGATGGTGATCGTGGTGACTTTATGGATAAGCACTTTGAAGAATTCAAAGACTCCCAGAAAAAAGTGCCAGAATCTGTAGCTTTCATAAAAGATAAACTTGGACTTTTTGAAGTCGGAGGCCGAGACAAAGCTCGTGAAAAATACGAACAAATACAGCAGAAATACGGTCATACCTTTCATAAATTTGATGAAAATTATGAAGTCTATACCAAGCGGATGAATACGGACATGAAGCTCCTCACCGACGCGGAATTTACCCAGCGACATGGCGAATCTAAAGCCCAAGTAGGACAAAACATCATGATGCTCAACGAGCATCACAAAGGCTTCCAGCAAATTTGGGGCAAATACGAAGACCCAGATTTTTTCCAAAACTGGATCAAGCAATACGAAAATCCAGAAAGTAGATCTAGCGCCATTTCTGAGTTTGATTTTTGGGACACCATCTCCCAACAAGAAAATACCATGGAGAACCTCAATCATGGCTTTGGAGCCTGGATCACCGCGCACAACAAAAGCTGGGTCGAAGAAACAGGCCCCGTGTCTTTGGAACAATTGTGGCATAAAACAAAAAAAGGCGCTGGTAAATTCCTGCTCGATGACGTCCAGTGGTATTCGATCAATGGGATTATGGGGATGTTTCAAGACGTCATGGAAATCACCAAAAGGCTTTCCGAACGACGAACGGAGAAAGAAAAAGCCCTTCTCGGAAAAGTCATCTTTGGTGAAAGTGGCGTCTGGGGACTGGGACATGAATTTACTCGTAAATCTACCGAATCCGAGGAAGCTCGGGTCGATGAGTATAAAAATCGTTATAAACGAAAAGACCCTTGGAGTATCAAAAAAGAACTATACGCCGTACGTGGACCCGGCGAAGCCGACAAAGCCAGAGCTTTGATCGATCTCTTGGTCGAGAAAGGCCAGATCCGATGGAATGACCCTGAGCTTTGGTATGTCCTCAATCGGCTCAATGCCTTTAATAGTGGGGCGCCTCAATTTAGCCCTGCCGACATCGAAAAAGATCAAGGGGAGATCCGTGATAAAGTCCGGTACGCTTGTGAGGCTATCTGGGACGATTATGTTTTTGCCGCTTGGGATGGTAGCTTGCCAGGGAATTACAAAAATGCGAAAGAAGCTTCTTTCAACAAATTTGATAACATGGAATCTTATGGGGATCGTGAAGCGATCTGGGCCGATATGCTCGATAAGTGGAAACGAGGTGTCCCGGATGAGACGGTCGATCCTGCAGAATACGAAGGCTTTCTCTTCCGAGCTTTCCAAAATGGTAAGGTCAACGGACAACCTGACAGGCGATGGTTTTATCTGATCATGGGAACCACGGTCAAAAATCCAAGAGGCGAAACCCTCGTCTCTCGAGAAATCTTCGATCGATTGGATGGCGAGCTCCTCTCGACGGTCCCGTATTTTGATTTCTTTACCGATAAAAGTTCTCCCAAGAAAGATGGACGAATTGTCCCCGAAGGCACCCCTGGAGCGCATCCCACTTGGACGTTTGAGGATATGGAGGCTTGGGGGGACTTCTTTGGAGGCAGTGAAGGAAAATTTGGCTTTCATGCCGGTAAGGACAACAAAGTCTTGCAGGCTAAATGTCATGAATTTTTCTACAATTTCATCTGTTCTTCTGATAACGCTATGATGCGGGTCGATCGGATGAATCGAGGCGCCTCCAAAAATGCCGATCACGATGATGCCCAGATGTGGTTTGCGGGGATGAGTTTCCAAGGGATGGCACAAATGCTCAATAGGGCTTCAGAAGGTACGGATCTGGTGACGCCGGATTTCGCGGGGACCCTTTTGCAGGGATTTGATCTCTTTATGAAGGCTAGCTATGAATACATCATGCGAGGTGATGCCGAATATGGTATCGACAATGTAGGATGGCAAAAAATGCGAGAGAAAAGACTCATGCAGACGGGTCAGCGAATGCGGGTAGCTTTTGGAGCTCTTCATACGGTTTCTGGTAATTACAAAGGTAATGCCCAACAAACTCCACTCACACTGGATCAGAGTTTTTGGAATCAAAATAAATATGACGTAAAGGGCAGTCGCGACAAGATTAGCGAAGCCATCCAAGATCTTTTGAAAGAAAACGGAAAAGATCTGGCGGAATATGATGGTATTTGGGACTTTGTAGGGACTAAAGAAATATCTGAGAATGGGGTTGATCGTTCCAATAATAAAGAGTGGCAAAAGGTAAACAAAAAAATCTCCAATATCGTGGGAAGTGCCGATGAAGACCTGGGAGTCAGTCATTTTGAAGAACTTGGTTCGGTGGAAAAAGTACTCAAAAAATACGCGATGAATCATGGTGGTATCTATGATACTGGCGCAAAAAACGAAAACCCAAAATTTCTCTAT
>DATDAE010000101.1:0-2784 GCA_036525565.1 Candidatus Altimarinota bacterium | reverse complement strand
ATAAAATGAGCAAATAATGATCCACCACGAGGTCGAGCATGGTATATTGAAGATAGTAAGTGGATTTTGTGCGCATAGGATTTGTAGCATCGAGTAGTCGCTCTTCGATAGGGGTTAAAATATCAGGATGTTCCTGCGTTTCGGTAAAAGATATGACGATATTATCATTGGCCAACACGCTCAAGGGAAGTCCTGAGATGACATCATCCTCGAGAGACAGGTGCCGTAAATGAATCCCCACAAAAGGATCGATAAAATCCATGCTGGTATTACGATGGATATTACAAATATCCTCGAGAAAGAGATTATGAATCTTGAAATGTTCACCGAATTTTTTGATCAGGGCAATATCATGCAAGCCCTCAACTTGAATCCATATTTTCTTACCTTTTTGGGGGACGGGGAGCTGCTTGAGGTCGATATTGATGGGTTCAACAGACTTGTCATCGTATATCCAACCGCTGATAGTGATAGAGTCTTCCTTTTTAGTTCCCGTATAAGTTACTGAACCGGGAGCGGTTCCGAGCTTGTGTTGAGCGGCTGTTTTTTGTTTCATAAAGAGTTGTATCTAAAGGCTAAAAACATTTTCATCATAAAGATTTAGAGCTGAAAACTCAAGAACTTGCGCTTGATTAACTGATTAATTATATCTATAAGTAGGCCATGAAAAGGTTTGTACTCGGTATTATTCTCCTCTTACTGCTTTGCCCTTTTTCGCTCCAGGCACAGAGCAATGCTCCGGTGGTGTCTGAAAGTCAGGGTTATATAGCGGGATTTATGAAAGCTTTTTCACTGCTTCAGGAGATAAATGGAAAGATCACCGAAAAAGAAATTGCTTTGAAATATGAACAAGATCTAACTTTCCCTAGTTTGATCGAGATTGATCGTATTGATAAAGAATTAGAAGAACTCGATAAAGACCTCCTGGATCTAGAAGATAAATTTAGTGCCGTGATTCATCGTTCAGGGGCTTTTGATGAAACAGACGAAGCTATAGTCGAAAGCCTTTTAAAGAATAAGCAAGCGGAGATAGAGGGGCTCCAGGTGGAAAAAGCCGAATACCAAGATCGTTATAACAACCGCAAAAACAAACAACAAGAAAATATAAAAATCCTCAAGGATGAACTGCAAGATCTGCAGGAAGAGAAAGATAAACAGCAGCAATTGATACATACACAAGGCTTAAAGGTGCTCCACTATACCGTTATCATTGTTTTACTGGTGTCTTTCTTTTGGAGTTTACAGTGGATTGTATCCAAGATTATTATTCGGCTATCATCCAATGATAATTTACATCGCCAAAGAATTCTTTTGCGAATTAATCATGTCGTTTTCAATACGATCTTAGTGATCATTATTGCGGGTCTTTTCTTTGCTCAGTTGAGCACGTTTTTACCTTTTTTGGCGATCCTTGGTACGGGTTTAGCTTTTGCGGTGAGAGATACGATTGCTTCCTTTATTGCTTGGTTTGTGATCGGGAGTGATCGGGGCTATGAAGTGGGCGATATCATTGAGATGAAGGATATCATGGGAAGGGTTAAAGATATTGGTCCTATCCTTACAGTGGTCGAAGACCGAACGCCTGGATACTACACGGGGGAGACGGTAACCTTTCCCAACAAATTTATTTTTGAACAAAAAGTTACGCACAAGCCTTGTAAAATGCATCTGGCGCCTTTGGAATTTGGGATACTTATTTCAGAGCAATCAGATTTAGTCCTGGCTCATGAGACCGTAAAAGCTATGGTTTCGGAAGCCAATAAAGCCACGATAGAAAATATAAAGCTCAAGCGTGTGAAAATTTTGAGACAAACGCCTTTTACAGAGTCAGATTTTGAAATAAAAACATGGAACGAGTCTTCTATCGAAGGTATAAATATCAAGATCCGTTTTCTCGCACCATGGCAGCAGCATAAAGACCTCGAAACCAGTATTCGAAACCAATTTGTCGAATGGATAAAAGGTAACACAAAAGTGTTTTTACAGTTTACTAATGTGGGTAGACGTAGTTAGTTTTATAATTTTTTTCTCATGAAATCATGTGAATATCGGCTGTCGTGGTTACTGCTTTGCGCTTTATTTGTTTTTCCAATTCAGGCTTTGGCACAAGATTTGTCACCGCTTGATCCTCTAGCTCAAGAGCTTTTGGATAATCAAAGTCAGACATCTCTGATGGATGTTGATTTTTCGCTCACCCTTTCCCCGCAAATCGTAGAGGTTGGGGATCTGGTAACCTATACTTTTTCGATCCTTAATACGGGAAACCAAGCTATAGAAAATGCTCGGATCAGTCATATGTTGCCCCTTGGGCTCACCTTTATCACGCCAGAAGATTTCGCCGGGAACCTCACCATAGAAAGCACCAATAGTGCCAATGACACCCTTATCTTGAGAGATCTTTATCTTGCGGCCGATATGAATCAACCGTTTGTTTTTACCATCCAAGCTTTGATCAATGATTGGTCAAACTTGGGTCGGAGCTATAATCAAGCGATTTTAGATGTTTTTACCGCTTCCACACATGATCAAATCGTATCTGATAGCAATCTCAATTCCGCTATAGAAGAACAAACCATGCTCAATATTGTAGCTTCGGGCACAAACCTAACCCCGCGAGTGATCAGTGGTGGTATTTCAAATTCAAGTAGTGGGAAAGCGGGTAATCGATGGGCTGGGATGCGTCGAGAAGATCTACTCAAAGGAGCTATCGGTGCCACTCAAGCCGAAAGCAAAGCTTTTGTCACAAAGCTTAATCAAAGCAAACCTTATCAAGTAAAAACGTAC
>DATDAE010000100.1:0-3028 GCA_036525565.1 Candidatus Altimarinota bacterium | reverse complement strand
TTATGGAATATTCATGTGATTGTCCATTGATAAAAATACTATGTTTTACTTTTTTCATGGGATGAGATTAGAGTTTCTGAGGGCTTTGAGCGTATCAGTTTTTTGCCATTCTTTGCAATCGTTATTATGTACGGCGAGTATGACCTTAGTACTTGCCTTGGGATAAGAAAACTTCACATGACTCCCTTGTCCGTTGGTTTTATGGAATCCCAAATTCAATAAGATTCTTTCTATTTCACGGTAACGCAGACTTGTGGGATCATTTTTAAACTTCTCAAGAAGTTTTTCATATTTAGTCATTTAAATATGTAGTTACATTATAGCATTTGTTATTACAAAATAAAATTTTATTCATGCACCATATTTTGTTTTCGATATTGGATGGCTTCGGCGATATGATTCATGGAGAGATCGGTAGCGACTTCTAGATCGGCAATGGTTCTGGCGACTTTGAGAATCCGAAAGTAGGCCCTCCCACTCAGATCAAATTGCTCCATGGCATGTTTCATGACCTTGAGGGCATCCCCTTCGATGGGGCAATATTTTTTGACCAAGCTCGAAGACATTTCGGCATTGGTTTTGATGGGGAGACCCTCAAATCTTTGATTCTGACGATTGCGAGCCTCTTGAACTCGATATTGGATGGTTTGCGAAGATTCGCCCATTTCGAGGCTTTTGAGTTTATCAAAATCGACCCTGGGGACATGGACATGCAGATCAATCCGATCCAGGAGTGGTCCTGAAATTTTATTTTGATATTTTTGGATTTCAAAAGGCGAGGAAGTGCATTTTTCGTCCTCGATATCATACCCGCAAGGGGTCGGATTCATGGCCGCCACCAGCATGACTTGCGCGGGGTAAGTACAGCTCCCAGAAGAGCGAGAGATGGTGATCTTGCCATCTTCCAGGGGCTGGCGAAGAACTTCTAAAGTTTTGGCCGGAAACTCAGGAAATTCATCCAAAAATAAAATCCCACGATGGGCCAAAGAAATCTCTCCAGGTCGTGGAGGATTGCCACCTCCCACAATCGCAATATTGCTGGCGGTGTGGTGGATCATCCGAAAGGGACGACGGTTGATCACCGAGATTTTACTATTGGTAAGCCCCGCGACCGAATGCACTTTCGTGATCTCAAGGGCCTCATCGACGGTCAGATGGGGGAGGATAGTCGACATACTTTGAGCGAGCATGGTCTTCCCAGATCCTGGTGGGCCGCAGAGCAGGAGATTGTGCCCCCCCGCGGCGGCGATTTCGAGGGCTCGTTTGGCATTCTCATTGCCTTTTATGTGGGCCATATCCCATTCAGAATCCTTTGAGCCTTTGGTCTGGGTAAAAGGTCGAAGCGGGCAAGGGGAGAGTGGAGTACGATCCATCAGATGCTCAATAATCACGTTGAGAGTAGAGCAAGAAAAAACTTTTATATCCGGGATCAAACTCGCTTCTTGACTGTTTTCTTGGGGGACAAAAAGCTGTTTGAATCCGTGATTGACACTTTCGGAGGCCGTGGGGAGGATGCCGGTGATGGGTTTGAGATCTCCCGAAAAGGCGAGTTCTCCTACAAAGATCGATCGATCGATATCGTCTGGCAACTTGATCTGTCCAGTGGCTTGTAAAATCCCAAGGGCAATCGGGACATCAAACCGAGGGCCATGTTTGCGTAGATCCGCCGGAGCGAGATTGACCGTCACAACGCCCCGGGGGAATTCATAGCCGGCATTTTTGATGGCGGACCTGATGCGTTCTTTGGATTCTTGGATAGCGGCGTCTCCCAGGCCCACGATCGCAAACTTGGGGAGACCGCGATGAGTGTCGACTTCGATATCGACGATAGCGCCCTGGAGGCCGAAAAGCGAGATAGATTTGAGATGAGCGAGCATGAGACAAATATCAAATAACAGATAACAAATAACAGTAGTTGATTGTTTCAGACATCGAGAAAAACGCAACATGAAGACTTCATGAAGATTTCATATTTGCGGTATTGACTTTTCTCATTTCAAGTCTATATATCGCACACCATGGATAAGAGAGAAAGTGAACATTATGTGTTGGTGCACAATCGTGTTTTGAGGGTGATCCATAGAGCGAACCTTTCTGATGCTGAGATTAGAATCGCTTGCGAGGCTTCTGCAGAAGATTCTTCGGAGGCTGTCAAAGTGGCCACAGGGGAAGTAGGAGCCAAAGTGAAGTCGGTTTTGGATTTAGCGATTCTCTGCAGAATCTTGCGGGATATAGTCCCAGAGCCATTAGAAACTGAAAACCTCCTCCGATGGGTGCATTATTACCTTGATCAGCTTGAACCTTATACGGAAGTGGAGAAATCCCCCGAGGCCTTGGAGACTTTTATCGATACGATGCCTATGTCTGAAGCAGATAAACTCGAACTTAAATTGTCCTTGGGAGAAAGGCTTGAAGTGATTTTGTGTCAACCAGAATCTGGTGCTCGCGGTATGATCAATCCTGCCACGGGTCAAGCAGCCATACCATTTCCTATGAGCTTAGATCCTTTTTATTCGAGGGTTTTACTAGAACGACTCAAAAGATTCGTCGCCTCTACCGGAGGAGAGAGATTGATGATTGATCCCAGGCCTAGAGCACGGATAAGAATTACTGTTATTTGATTATAAATCTTCATTCATCCCCGCCACTTGCGCTTTGAGATAGGTTTTGTATTCGTCGAGTTCTTTCGCGATTTGCACGTTATAGGCGCCTAGGATTTCTAGGGCCAAAAGTCCTGCATTTTTAGCATTATCGAGTCCGACCGTGCCGACAGGAACCCCTCCGGGCATCTGAACCATCGAGAGAATACTATCCCATCCATCGATTGAATTACTAGATTTTATGGGTACGCCGATCACTGGGAGTGTGGTCACGCTCGCTACCATCCCTGGTAGATGCGCGGCTCCACCAGCGCCCGCGATGATGACCTTGAGGCCTCTTTCTCGTGCGGTGCGAGCGTACTCTACCATCATTTCAGGCGTTCTATGCGCAGAGACCACCTTTACTTCGAAAGGCACTTCAAACTGTG
>DATDAE010000099.1:0-12561 GCA_036525565.1 Candidatus Altimarinota bacterium | reverse complement strand
TCTGGTCGGGGTGAGAGGACTTGAACCTCCGGCCTCATGACCCCCAGCCATGCACTCTAGCCAACTGAGCTACACCCCGTCGTCGACGTGGACTCCGTGTGTTCAATTTAGTCGACGACTAAATCTCACGCACTTCGTCACGGCTCCTCTCGCTCGCACAGCACCCGCTGCGCTCGCGTAAAACCCCTACACAAAAGAGCCAAGAGAATATAGATAATTTAATAATATGTTC
This sequence comes from Candidatus Altimarinota bacterium, assembly GCA_036525565.1. Taxonomy (GTDB): domain Bacteria; phylum Patescibacteriota; class Gracilibacteria; order UBA4473; family UBA4473; genus DATDAE01. The sequence goes on along the minus strand of DATDAE010000099.1, from coordinate 12,329 downwards.
AAGAGTCTTCTTGCCTTTTCTCCGAAAATCAAGACAATCGCACACGCATGAGACGAAGCAAAGACCCCGTGAAAAATCCATACATAGCCCAAATGGGAGTCGTCCTTTTTTTGGTAGGCGTTGTGGGATGTTTGTACTGGTATTCGCAGACGAGAGTGTTTCGTTTGGATCATTTTTTTACAAAAGAGGCTACGAGCTTTATCGAGATTCGTGATTTTGAGCAGATCAAAGAAACCGATTATCCTGGTACTCGACTTTTGGTTTCTGGGTATTTACAAAAAGATTTACACCTGAGTAATCCGATCGATTTGGAGTCGTGGGCCATAAAAAAAATGGCTTTGGCGACCTTCCCAGGTGAAAATAAAATCTGGGCTTTCCATGGTGTGAAATCATCGATTATCAAACCTTGGATGGATTCTTTCTTGCTCGAGGATGAGAAGTTTCAGGTGATCAAATATAATGAAGGACAGCTTTTTATGCCGAGTTTTTCTTCTTCTTTGGGATTTGGGATTTCGGGTAATTGGTTCTTTGTTTCGACCGATCAAGAACTACTTAAAGCGCAATTTCGCTCAGAATCTAAATTGTCACAGAACCCACAATATAAAAAACTTTTCAAAGATTTGCCTTCCAGGGGTTCTATATCGGCCTTTTTTGATACGCAGGCTTTGATCAAAAGTCTCTCAAATGATCCTCGACATATTCACAAGAAACCTATTTTTGAAGCTTTGTCGGGAAGTTTTACAGCCCTCGGGGTCTCTGGGAAAAAGAAAGATGGTCATCTGACTTTTTATACCAAAATGCTGGTGCATGAGGGGGTTTTTCATAAAGAATATCTCAAAAAACAAAAAGGCATCATTCCAGAATTAGCCTCTTTTGTGTCGCAGGATGGTTTGTTTTTTATGACGGGATACGATCTCTATGAGAAATTCCAGCACTCCAAAACTTTTCTCTCTACGCTCAATGATCAATTTGAAGTTATCTTTGAAGGGGTGCTCCGAGCCAAGTCGCAAGAACTTTTTGGATCGGATTTTGATTTTGATAAAGATTTCCTCTCTCATATGCATGGTCAATATGGAGTTTGGGTCGATACGGCGAGCGAAGGGCCTGGAGGACTTCAGTATGTGTTTTTTACGGGATTTGGGGGTGCCGATAAAGAACAGAGTTTGTCGCATTTGCGAGAAGCAATTCAGTATGCGCAAAGTCGTTTTGTGAGCGAGGTCCAAGTCGTGGAACTGCCAGATGGCACGTCTCGTGAAGAGTTAGTTTCGGTGAAGCCGGGGGACATTCCCATTCGAAAAGTGGAAACTAGTTTTGGACCCTATTACACTTTTGAGCGGCCAGCGGATGGCAAGACCTTTACCTTTGGATTCTTCAATGGATCTTTAGTGTTCTCCACTTCTCGTGATTCCCTTGAAAAAATCGTATCCGTGCTCGATGGTAAGACCACGAGCTTGAGTGAAAATGATGATTTCCGAGAATCAGTACTGTTTCGGTATGGCCCTTCGGAGAGTTATGGATTTATCAATACCTCTAAGATTGATAAGCTTTATGCGCTCATCTCAGATGGATCATCTTCGTCTATGATGTGGGATGTGTTTAGTGTTTTCAAACAAGACGTTCGTAATATTTCTTTTGCGCGTCGGGTCTATCCTGAGGAGATATTTATGACGTTTACCTTCTTTGGCCGGTAAAAATATTTATTGACGAAACATTTTTAGCAGTCTACAATAAAGACTGCTAATTTATTAATCCAATTATCTCATGAACTTTGATAAATGGACCACTACCGCTTCGCAGTCTGTATCCGATACGCAGAAAATTGCGGATGAATTTTCGAGTGCGCAGATCGAGATTGATCACTGGCTTTTGGCCGTGAGCAAGATGGAGGCAAGTTTTTTCACGAAAATACTTTCCAAACTTGGAGTAGATCTCTACGACTTTGAACAAAAATTTAGATCAAAAATAATGGCTTTCCCAAAAGTTTCAGGAGGCCAAAGATCGCCTTCGAGAGATTTTTCGACAATGATTACGGCATCAGAAAAAGAACAGCGAAAACTCAAAGATGAATATCTTTCGATTGAGCATTTATTGCTCGCGATTTTCGAAGGTAATTCTACGGCCAAAAAAGATTTAGAAGATCTTGGTATGAATAAAAAAAGTGTTCAAGAGGCGATAGCTTTTCTCAGAAGAGGGGAAGTCATTGATTCGCCTGATGGACATGAAAAACTCGAAGCCCTCAATAAGTACTGTGTAGACTTTACCGAGCTTGCCGAGAAAGGAAAAATAGATCCGATCATCGGACGAGATGAGGAGATCCGTCGAACGATCCAGATCTTGGCGCGTCGGACCAAAAATAATCCCGTACTCGTTGGCGATCCGGGAGTAGGGAAGACCGCGATCGTCGAAGGGTTGGCGCACAAAATCTACCGAGATGAAGTACCCGAAAGTCTCAAAAGAAAACGAGTCCTGATGCTCGATCTGGCCAGTCTCATCGCGGGAGCTAAATATCGAGGGGAGTTTGAAGATCGACTTAAAAATGTCTTGAAAGCGATTGAAAAGGCGCAGGGAGAAATCATTCTTTTTATCGATGAACTTCACACGATCGTGGGAGCGGGGGCGGCGGAAGGTTCGATGGATGCGGGGAATTTACTCAAACCGGCGCTCGCTCGTGGGACTTTGCACTGCGTGGGGGCTACGACTCTAAATGAATATCGTAAATATATCGAAAAAGATGCCGCCCTTGAGAGACGTTTTCAACCGGTGATGGTGGAGGAACCCACAGCCGAAGAAGCTTTGGCGATCTTGCGAGGTATCCGTGAAAAATACGAACTCCATCATGGGGTTCAGATCGCCGATGATGCCCTGATTGCGGCGGTGGATCTTTCTATCCGTTATTTGCCAGACCGCAAACTCCCAGACAAAGCCATCGATCTCATCGATGAGTCCATGAGTAAATTGAAGCTTGAAGTCGAATCAGAGCCCGAAAGTATTGCCGACATCAAACGCCAACTCATGACCCTTGAAATAGAAAAGGCGGCACTCAAACGAGAAAAAGAAAAAAGTGAAAATATCAATAAAAACGAGCAAAAGATTGCAGATCTGAAAGAGCAGTTAAAAAATCTGGAAGCGCAGTGGAAACTGGAAAAAGAAGCCGTTTCCAAGATCAATCACGCCAAAGAAGAAATTGATCATGTTCGACTCGAGATTGCTCGAGCACAAAATGAGAGTGATTATGGTCGTGCGGCAGAACTTCAACACGGAACGTTGCCAAAACTTGAAAAACAATTGGCAGAAAGTCAGGCGTTGACTAAGCATAGTAAACTTTTACGAGAGAAAATTGAAGCTTCTGATATTGCTGAAATTATAGCCAGGTGGACAGGGATTCCGGCTTCTAAATTAACCGAAAAAGAAACGGAAAAATTGAAATATTTAGAGCGGACACTCCACCAGCATCTTATCGGACAAGAGCGAGCGATCGAGGCGGTTTCTCATGCGATTCGTAGAAATCGAGCGGGACTTTCTGGGCAAAAAAGACCCATTGGCTCCTTTCTTTTTCTCGGACCTACTGGGGTCGGGAAAACAGAACTGGCGAAAGCTTTGGCTCGAGAACTCTTTGATACCGAGGAAGCGATCATTCGCTTTGATATGTCTGAGTATCTCGAATCTCATGCCGTTGCTAAATTGATCGGAGCGCCTCCCGGATATGTGGGCTACGATGAAGGGGGACAACTCACTGAAAAAGTTCGTCGACGTCCCTACAGCGTTTTGCTTTTCGATGAAGTAGAAAAAGCGCATCGAGACGTCTTTAATATTTTTCTCCAAATCCTCGATGATGGTCATGTGACTGATAGCAAAGGTCGAAAAGTAAACTTTAAAAATACAGTTGTGATTTTTACGAGTAATCTGGCTCAAGACCTTTTCGAAGGTGAAGTTTTGCCAAGTGATAAAAAAGTCAGAGAAGAACTTTCTCGTTTTTTCCGTCCAGAGTTTTTGAATCGACTTGATGATGTCATTCCATTTCATGCACTGACACAAGCGAACATTGCTCAAATCTTAGAGCTCGAACTCTCCAAGGTTCAAAGCTTACTCGAAGATCAAAATGTAGAACTGACCGTAGAGAAATCAGCTAAAGATCACTTGGTGAAAGTGGGATTTGATCCGGCTTTTGGTGCTCGGCCATTACGCAGAGCGATCGAGCGAGAGCTCCTCAATCCACTAGCGATGAAGTTGATCGAACATGGCAATGGCTTGGTGACGAAGTTTAAAGTGAAAGAAGAGAAAGGGGCGTTGGTGTTTGAGTAAAAAATTAAAAACATGGTTAAATTAGCAGATCTAGAGAACAGAAAACTCAAGAATATTTCTTCTCGTTATTTGAAATTAGTTATTTATGGGATTAAGGATATTTTAAGAAATCCATCAAATTTAGGGAAAAACAAGGTCCAATTAGTGAATGATTATATAAATACTAATGAAACTTGTAATAGGTTTAAGCACCAAAGTAGAGTTGGGGAAAATTTGCCTGAGACTGAGAATAATGAAAATATTTTACTACGGGTTTCGATTGCTAATAAACAGGATCCTGTCACAAACGCTAAAATAGAATTCCATAACCTTTTAATTGAGGAAAATTTTTCTGAATCATCAGGTTTTGAGGGAATTAAAATTTTAAAATTCCATAACTGTTTTTTCAAGGGATCATTCGAGATAAGAAGAACTAATCTTGAGCATCTTGAGTTTAAGTATTGCAACTTTGAGGAAGATTTTATATTAAGCGACATTAATAAGATGAAGAATCTTGATATCTCGGATTGTGTATTCCATAAATTCAAAGTTTTTCGTCCAGGCGAACAGATGGAAACGGTTATCCAAAACTCAGAATTTAAAGAGGGATTATTTGAAGATTTCCCACAAGAGCAAAGGCAAAGGGGAACACCTCCTAAGAGAAGATCTCAAAAGATAAATTTGCGAGGTCGTTTGCAAAGCTCGCATTTAGTTTTTCGTAATTTGTTTTTGGAAGAATTAAATATTTATGAGTTTTCAAATCAGAGCGATTTAACGTTTGAGAGCATATATTTTGAAGCTGATAAAGCGGTGGTTGAAATAAAGAATTCCAATCTTGGCAATTGTCATTTTATTAATTTGGATTTTAATAAGCTCTCGAAATTAGAAATTACGGGGACGAATGTATCGGATATTCTTTGTAGTGCGGTGCAGTGGAAATATGATATTGAGTCTGGCAATGATCGATTGAAGAGGGATGTTCATCGACAATTAAAGTATGCAATGGAAAAACAGGGAGATAGAGTGGAAGCTCTCAAATTTCAGGCGAAAGAATTGTAAATTTATAAAGGCTTGGTTTCAAGTATTGGTGACAATGTTAACCTTTGGTTTGGGTCGATAAGTAATCATGGACAAAATTGGCTGAAACCACTTTTATGGCTTCTAGGTTTGAACTTTATTATTGTGATATCTATTTTTTGTCTTCTTGGATTTGGGTTTCAACCTCAAGCATTTGATGCTGAAAGCTTGAGGATCTATTTTGAATTATTGAATCCTGCAAATTTTTTCCTGATAAGAGAACTGAGAGGCCTTTCAGATAATCCAAGTATTTGTGGTGAAACTTTCGCGGTATTTTTATTTTATATTTGGAAAATCATTATTGGACTCCTGCTTTACCAAATTGTTATTGCTTTTAGGAAATATTCACGGAAGATCTAAAATATTATTTTTTTCTGGATCCTCGGGTCAAGCCCGAGGATGACAACAAGGAAGGATTTAATTAAGCAACTCTGCCCGAGACTTTGATCAGGGACTGAAGGATGATAATGGAGGGTGGATAATCCTCGAGGTATTTGCCTTTGAATCTGAAGTTTTGATGAAATTGGGTGCTTGAAAAAATATAAAGTATTGTCATCCTCTAGCTTGACTAGAGGATCCAGGTTTCAAATGTCTCGATATTATTATGTCTATATTTTAGCTTCCGGGAAAAATGGAACCCTTTACATTGGGGTTACCGGTAATTTGGAGCGAAGAATTTATCAACACAAAACGCAGTCTGTAAAAGGATTCACGAGAAAGTACCAAATAGATAAATTGGTGCACTTTGAAGAAACGGATGATATAAGTGCGGCTATTACTCGAGAAAAACAATTGAAACGATGGAACCGAAAATGGAAAATGGATCTCATAGAAAAGGATAATCCTTTGTGGGAAGATTTATCGGAAGGATGGTTTGATCTTGATGCTTAAATGCCTGGATCCTCGGATCAAGCCCGAGGATGACAACAAAGAAGGAGTTCATTAAGCAACTCTGCCCAAGACTTTGATCAGGGGCTGAAGGATGACAATGATTGGTTTAGAATTAACGAATGTTTTGTCGGCTTGAAAAAATAAAAAAAAACGATTTAATGTTCTGGCGCCTTTTGTGCCGCCTTAGCTCAGCTGGTAGAGCAACGCATTCGTAACGCGTAGGTCGAGGGTTCGAATCCCTCAGGTGGCTCCATTTTTAATTTGCCTTTTTTGCGGTCTTCTTTATTTTAAGGCGTAAGATAACCCTTAATTTTAGTATCATGAAATCCCTTCGCAATGTTTTAGTGCTTTGTATGGTCGCTATGCTTCTGAACGCTTGTGCGGTAAAAAATGAAGCGAAAGATGTGATGAAAGAAGTCGGTGAACTCAAAGAAAGTGTTGTGGAAACTGGAGGAGAGATGGTAGATGGAGCTAAAAAAGCCGTTGATGATGCTAAAGAGGCTCTTGATAAGGCGGGTGATAAAATTGGAGAAGTGGTCGATGGTGTAGGAGAGTCTGTCGCCAAGGCCAAAGAATCGGTCGAAAATTTGGTCCCAAGTGGTGATATGGAGGATGGCGTAGAACCTTCCGTGGAAGCTACCGATGAGGGTATTGAAGCTCCCGTTGATGGGGCGTTTAATTATGAATCAGGAAATCTGAAATGGAAAGCTGAGAAGATAGGCGGCATGCATGAAGGGCTGATCGATATCACATCAGGGAATGTGGTTGTCGCTAACAGTAAAGTCACCAATGGAACTTTTGTAATAGACATGACCACGATCAATACCACGGATTTAGAAGGGGATTCCAAAGCTGATTTGGAAGCTAAGTTCCAAGAGGAAGGTTATTTTGATATAGTGAATCATCCAACGGCGACCTTGAACATCACCGAAGTCATTGATGGAGGCGTCAAAGGGGATCTCACTATCAAAGGTATAACCAATCCTGTAGAATTTCCGGCTGAAATCATTGTCAAAGCTGAAAAGGTTATCATTGGTGCTGAATTTACGATTGATCGAACGCTTTGGGAAATTGCTTCAGGTAATCCTGTTATCAAAAAAGATATTCGATATTGGGTGGATGTGACCTTGGTGCCTTAATTTTTTTTAAGGCAAGATAAACGTATCAAAGTCTCCGGAGATACCGGCTTGATTAATCAAGATAGCGTCATCGTGGTTTTTGACTTGGATATCAAGCACATCCACTGAACTCGTGAGAGGCTCATTATCTGTGACGAAATTGTCTTCAGTGTAGGTCAAACTTCCTAGATTGGTATTGGCCGTCGAGAGGGCGTTGGTGTTATTGGTGATATTGGTTTGATTGGTGGTGATGTTATCAGCATTGGTTTTGACTTGTTGATCAAGGGCATCTACAGAAGCGGTTATGGTCTCACCATCGGTGACATAGTTATCAGCGGTGTAAGTCCGATCACCGATACCTGATAAAGTCGTTTGGAGGTTTGTATCAAGCGCGTCAAGAGACTGCGTGAGCGTTTGTCCATCTGTCACAAAATTATCTTGCGTATAGATTCGGTCGCCTATTTGCGACAAAACTTCCGCAGAATCAGCCACCCAACTACTCCCATTCCAAGTGTAGACTTCGCTTTCGGATATGACGTACGCTCGATCACCCGTACTAGGGGTGGAGATTCCACTCAGAGCGGTGCCGTCAGCTACAGGTGCGAGCCAATTTTGGATAGAGAGCAGACTTTGGTCTAATTTCCCCGTGGTTTCATCCAAGAAAGGAATATCGCCGGGACTGGTTCCTAGTTTTCGTCCATCAATAAGCTCAGCATTGCGAGCGTATCCAGAGATAGGGATAAGTCTTCGATCCACACTATCATTCATCAAATAGGGATCGAGTACCGTGTAGGTCGTATCGGCCCCAGCCAAGGTTTTAATTTCTGCTTGGAAATATTTGTGTTGAGCTTGATCTAGTACGGTTGGGAGGGGGGGTGGTATCACCGATTTCAACCGCAAAGTAGCCTTCATTATCAATCGTTACGGTTTTGACTTCTTGCCAAGTAGCGCCGACCAGAGCCCCACTCCCGTCTCGATCTACCCCGGAGACAAAATCAGCCCCGGGCCAAAAAGAGATTCGCATCGTGTAGTCTCCCGTGGCGGGCGTGCTACTATCGACCATGATTCTGCCTCGATATTCGATTTGGTCATTCACAGTGGAAGCCAAGGCTGGCATATTATTGCTGGCGAATAGTATTAGTACCAGCAACTTAAGAACTTGAGAACTTAAGAATTGGGGAACGTTTTTTCGGATTTGATTAAAAGGAGTATTCATTTGTTTTTTAGTCAGCTCTTACGGCAATAAAACGGCTATTTCCACCATTGGGTGGTACGATGAAAGGCATCAAGTTTGTCTCATCGGCGGTGTTAATACTTACTTCAGTTTTGATTAGTGTATCCTCATTGTCCCAGTCAGAAGGATCCGGCGATGGGAGTTGGTAGAGAGAAATACTTTGCCCCGTGCCTCCGTCGTTTACCATTTTGAGTTTAAAAGTTTGGCCAGCAGTTATCGACTGACCAGTGTATTGCATTTGATAGGTTCCCAGTGTTCCATTGTTTCCATAGATACCCCACCAAAAGTTTGGTTCACTGAGATAGGCGAGCCATTCGGCTTGATTCCAGGGCGTGGTGCTATCTTCATCCGTAGCATTTGAACCAAGCCCCAAAAGGAGATAATCGTTCACCGTGAAAACAAACTGCAAGGTGGTGTCATTGCCTCGAGTAAACCCAAGGTCTTCAAATTTGACCCATCCTTCCAAAGGGGCCACGCCTGAGAAAGACATGCCATTGGCGTCTCGAGAGACGGTCATCCCCGTTTTTGTTCTAAGGCTTGGAAGGGTGTCACCGCCGCTCCGTAAGTCATACCAAGTTTGCGTAGTTACATTGAGAAAGTTGGTTCCATTGCCTGTGTAGGCGGTGTTGAGGGCACAATCATTGGCGACCACTACATTGTATTGTGTTTCGGCGGCTCCAGAAGTGAGTGTCACATTGAGCTTGGTAGGGGAAACGTAAGTCACCGTATCAACCGTTCCATCAAATCCGGTGATGGCAACGGTGGTCGTGTTTTTAAAGTTAACCCCGTTGATATCAAAAGACTTGCTACTCGAAGGATTGATATTGAGTGGATACACATCCGTGATATAAGGATTGGCTTCCGAGCAACCACCCCCACCGATATTTACCAGTACGGTATTAGAGGCCTGTACTGGGAAGATAGCCAGAGAGAAGAGCCCGATCAAAGCTGAGCTTAATATTTTTTTCATATTTTTATTTAAGGAGTGGTGTTGAATGGTCGATTATCTTTGAGATAGATCGTATCGGCATCCAAGATATAAAAGACAACATCAGAAAGGTTGGGTGAGGTCAGTGTCGTTGCTGCGGGAGTAGATTCACTCAAGAAATAGTACTGTCCCACGCTGAGTCCATGACTTGAAGCCGTATGGAGACCATTCATCTTAATCTGAAAATTATTGGTATCGATGATCTGAGTGATATAAAAAGCGGTTAAGGTGTTTTGATTATCAGCAAGCGCGAGCACTACGTCCCCCGATCCATTGATATAGGCGGGGAGTGGGATATTATTGGTGATCGAAAATCCATGACTGGCTTGCGTGATGATTTTGGTAGTGGGGGCGCTTCGCCACTCAGTACCAGAACCATTTGAAACGAGGATTTGTTCGGCCGTTCCACCATTTCCAGCACCGTCGATGAGTTGGCCTCGTACTCTCACGCTCCCATAAAAATCATGATTAGCGGTCGCGGTTGTAGCGTTGACCCCATAAGCCGTATCGCCTCCTGCGAGCAGGTTGATCCGAGAAAGATCATTTACCTTTAGCCGAAAATCAGAGGCGCTTGTCGTCCCGATTTCGCCATGGGTTCCGAGTGATTTGAGATTGGTAGTCACCACGCCAGAGGTGAGACTGATCCCATTACTATCCATGAGGGCGATTTCACTTCCCGCGATATCAAAGCGTATCTTATCTTCATTGGCGGATGCTTCGACTTGGACTTTGGTATTATTATCCGCGTCGGTGATCTCATCAGCACTGATATTGGCGAGACTATCGGCGGTGGCTTTGAGCTGTAAATCCAACGCATCAAGCGAAGCGGTGATCGTTTCTCCGTTCGAAACATAGTTTTGCGTCGTGTAAGTCCGCGCTCCCAAAGCGCTGAGGGTTGTAGCGCCACTATCGATGGTATCTTTGAGTTGCTGATCGAGGGCATCGATAGAGGCGGTCACCGACTGAGCATCGGTCACATAGTTGTCTTCGGTATAGGTAAGGTTTCCAAGGTTTGTATTGGCCGTTGAGAGCGCATTGGTATTATTGGTAATGTTGGTCTGATTGGTGGTTATAGCATCAGCATTATCTTTTACTTGTTGATCAAGTGTATCGATAGAATCACTCAGTGGTTCGGAATCTATTATATAATTATCTTCGGTATAAGTAAGATCACCAATATTAGTCGTATTATTATCGCTTGCGGTTGTGATGCTGGTGAGCATGGAAGGGGCTAGTTGACCAGATCCATCTAAATAAGGGATCTGATCGGCACCAAGACCAATACTTCGCCCAGCAACCGTTGCAGCGTTTTGTGCAAAAGCTACACTGGAAAGGGGCTTTCGGTCAATGGTGATGTCAGATGGAAAAGGGTTCAAAATCGTATAAGTTGGGCCGCCAGATGGTTTGACGTCTACTTGGAAATACCCGTAGATTGTTGGATCAAGCGGTGTGGGAAGTGGTGTTACATTTCCTACTTGAAGGGTCAGTTTACCATCGTTATCCAGAGCGATGGTTTGTACTTCATTCCAAAGGTTTCCCGTGATATCAGTCTCCGTACCATTGGGAGCATCAGCCGTTCCCCAGAGTGAAACTCGTACATCATAATTTCCTGTCTTTGGGGTGAGATCGGCATTGAGCAGTCTCGCCTGATAAAGGACAGTATCTCCCACCGCCGCGTGTGCGGTTGAGTAGAAAAGTAAAGCGATAAAAGAAAAAAGGACTCTTTTCATATTAATGTTTCAAATGGAGCTGTAAAAATCGAGCAATGGCGTGATACCGATGTTCTAAAGCAATAGAAGCGAGTATCAACAAACATAAAAACAAAGATAGAACATAATACTCCTGATGAACGCCACCTAAAAGAGGAGAAGACAGGGTTCTCGGTTTTTGGTTTTGGTTATAGACGATGGGGTCTTCTTTTTGGTAATAGTGTCTTCTTAATTTATTTTGGGTTTGTTTCCAAAAATCTTCGGGAATACTTAGGTTCTGGCCATAGCTATTGTTTTGATTCGAAGAAGCCTCTTGTAGCCTTCCAATAAAATAAGGGGCTCTTGAGGAAATCTCGTCGGTATTATTGGTTGCAGGAAGTTTTTCGGAGATGAGGGGGAGAGGCTCGTAAACTTCGGGGAATTCATTAAAAACTTCTTGATTCCGGTTGGACAGAGGGCTTTCTGGTAAAGTTACGAGTGAGGGGGTATCGATTTGCAAGTTTGTAGGCTTTTCTGGAGCGGAGGTGTAAAGTCCTGTGTTTTGCTCACGCCAATCGGCGATACGGTCTCGTCTTTTGACCAGCGTCACAGTATAAGATCGCCCAAAAAGAGACGAATTTTGACTCCCATAAATTCCACCACCGGCAATCCCAGTGCCATAATTTCTTTGAATTGGGTCAGGCGTTTGTGAGGTTTGGATGGGCGTGGAAATGATGGTTGGTTCTTCCGTATTTGGAAGCTCCCAGGTGTCCATGGAATGCATGTTGTCGAGAGGTGATCCGCCGGTAAACAAAGGGAAAAACCAGGTATCAGAAGCGCCCTCTTCCGTCATAGCCCATGACTGGTTAAAGAGGAGTAATCCTATTAATAAAATCTTAATATTGGCCATATTTGTTTTGTTGCGGAATCAAGTTTACATGAGAAGAAAAGGAAGAGTGGATGGTGGCATAAGCAATTTTTTGTATAGGAGTAAGCTTGTTCATGCCAATTCCAGAGTGTTTTCGTTGGTAATTGTAAAAGTGTAAAAAAAG
>DATDAE010000098.1:0-10653 GCA_036525565.1 Candidatus Altimarinota bacterium | reverse complement strand
CTAAAAGGATCTTGAGGCAGGTATTTCAATCAGTATCGACTCTTGTTTTTCAATGTTTGCGTCTTAGCTTGACTAGTAGGTCTATTTTGAGTACATTCTCTCGGCTTTAAACGTTTCAACAAGATGCTATCAAAACGACGATGGAAAAAACGGCTTCGAACTCACGGATTTAGATCACGAATGCAAACGCCTTCGGGACGACGTGTTCTAGCTTCTAGACGAGCCAAAGGACGAGATAGTCTTTCGGTAGATCCGAAAGAAAAGAAGTGGTAAGCCAATAGTCAACGAGACAATATTCAATATTCACGAGTACAATTTGATATTAGTCCAAATGAACGCTAGAACATGAATATTGATTGTTGAAGTATTGAATATTGATTTGATGATTCCCAAACAGAATAAATTTCATAGAAACTATTTTGAAGCAGCGCGTCGCAGGATGCGCTCTTTTCGTTATGCTCCGTTTCTTTTTCTCTTTAAAAAAGCACAAAATCAGTCTCATTTTGCGGTGGTTATCAGTAAGAAAGCCATGAAGCAGGCCGTTGATCGTAATCGTTTTAAACGACAGGTTTATAGCTTGCTCGAAACGCATTTTCTCAAGGAAGGGATCCCTATCGAAGTAATTTGCCTTTACAAGGGCACTCAAATCGCCGAGAATGGACAAGATCTAGAGAAGGCGATCAAGGCTTTCAAAGCATTCTATCATTCGAAAAAATAATTTATGAATCAGACTAAACCGAGCTTCGGTCAGGCTTTCAAAAGCTTTCTTATGTGGTTTTGTTTTTTCTATCTTGTGTTTTGGGGGATTACCCAACTTACCACAAGCTCAGAAAAAACGGCCGAAAGTCCCGTCATCATAAAGCTCAAAGATGCCTCGCTTTCTACGGGGAATCTGGCTAGTTTTACGATCAAAAATGGGAGCCCACAGCCGCTTTCTTTTACTTCTCCTTGTGCGGGAGGCGAATCGGGTGGGGTCGGCGTCTACGGATTGGTAGGGACGGTGGAAACCGATAATCTTTTGTCACTGGATGGTTGTACGAAGTTGGCGCTTCCGAGTTTCGAGATTGCGCCGGGAGAAAGTCACACCTTTGATCTACGATATTTTAGTACTGAGACCTTTAAAAGTGCGGGGAATTATGTCCTCAAACTTAAGGTCCTTCAAAATGGAGACCCCCTTGAGATAGTTTCGCCTCAGTTTAGCTACAGTGAGCCAGGCATCTTCCGTAAGCTTTTCCGGGCGATTGTCTCCAAGCCCCTTTTCAACCTTTTGGTGTTTTTTATAAAGATTCTACCAACACATTCACTAGGTCTTTCGATCATTTTTTTGACGCTTGTGGTGAGAGCTATCCTCTTCATCCCCAATCAAAAGGCCATGCGATCGCAGTATGAAATGCAAAAGGTGCAACCAAAGATCACCGAACTCCGAGAAAAATACAAAAATAATCCCCAGGTCATGGCTATGAAAACCATGGAACTCTATAAAGTGCACAAGATCAATCCGATGGGTTCACTTTTGCCGGTACTCGCGCAATTTCCTTTTTTGATTGGGACTTATTTGATTATTTCCGATGGGGTTTCGCCTCACTTGGAATACTTGTTCTATTCGTTTAATAGTATGGATCTTACTATCGTGAATAACTTGTTCTTGTGGCTCAATCTTCAGAAACCTGATCCGTATTATATTCTCCCGGTAGTGGTGGGCGTGATCCAATTTATCACGATGAAGCTTTCCTTTGCTCGGGCCAAGGCCAAAAAGAAAGGTCCTAAAAACGTTCCAAATGAAGATATGGCCCAAAGTATGCAAAAGACTATGACGTATGTCATGCCTATCATGATCGGGGTCTTTACGGCTATCTTCCCGAGTGGGATTGGGATTTATTGGTTTACGTCGACCCTCTTTGGAGCGGTGCAACAAAAGCTCGTCCAAGCCAGCGTCGAAAAACCAGAACTCAATGTGGTGAAAAGAATAGAGTCATAGTTTTAAGCCTTGCCAAATTCGTGAAAATCATTAAAGTGGAGCGGTTAACTTTGTTTTTATGACAGACCGTAAATTTAAACTCAAATCTCCTTTCGAGCCTACGGGTGATCAGCCAGTGGCTATTTCGACCTTAGTTTCGGGACTTAAGGATGGATTGCGGCATCAGACCTTGCTTGGAGCCACTGGAACGGGGAAAACTTTTACGATGGCGAATATTATCGCCGAGCAGCAAAGGCCTACTTTGATCTTGGCGCATAATAAAACGCTTGCCGCACAACTTTGTAATGAATTCCAGCAATTTTTCCCGGATAATGCGGTGGGGTATTTTGTGAGTTATTATGATTATTATCAACCAGAAGCTTATATCGCTAAAACCGATACCTATATCGAAAAAGAAGCGACCATCAATGATGAAATTACGAAGTTTCGTCATGCGGCGACCGTCAATCTTTTGACTCGAAAGGATGTGATCATTGTAGCTTCAGTCTCGTGTATTTATGGACTTGGAGATGTCGAAACTTATGAAAAACTAGCGATCAAGATAAAAGCCGGTGAAACGTATCCCCGAAAAGAACTCCTTCGTTCTCTGGTGGATATCCAGTTCCAACGTACCAAGACAGATTTTGCTCGAGGGACGTTCGAAGTATTGGGGGACGTGATTACCATTTTTCCCCCGGATGGGGACACGGCGTTTCAGCTCGAGTTTTGGGGCGATGAACTTGAAAAAATCACCATTGTGGATGCTTTTACTGGGACGCAAATCGGGTCGACCGATGATTGTGTGATTTTCCCGGCGAAGCATCAAGTCACTACGCCTGAGAAAATCCAAGCCGCCGTGGGGGGGATTGAAACCGATCTCAATATCCGAATTGAAGAGCTCAAAAAAATCGGAAAAGGTCTAGAAGCCCACCGATTGCTTCAGAAAACAAAATACGATCTAGAGATGCTCAGGGAAACGGGTTATACCAATGGGATTGAGAATTATGTCAGATATCTCTCCGGGAATAATCCGGGACAACCTCCGGCGACGTTGCTCGACTATTTCCCCAAAGATTTTCTCTGTTTTGTGGATGAATCCCATATCTCTATTCCTCAAATCGGAGGGATGTTTAATGGAAATCTTTCTCGTAAAAATAGCTTGGTCGAACATGGTTTTCGGCTTCCAAGTGCTTTGGATAACCGACCGCTTCAGTTTCATGAATTTGAAAGTAAAATTGGGCAAGCTATCTATGTCTCGGCAACTCCAGGGAAATATGAATACGCCAATACGGATAAAAAACACATTGTGGAGCAGATCATCAGACCTACGGGACTTATTGATCCGGTGATTGAGGTTCGATCCTCAGAGCATCACGTCGACGATGTGCTCGCGGAGATCCGGGATACGACTAAAAAAGGTTGGAGAGTCCTGGTTACTACGGTGACCAAAAAGCATGCGGAAGATTTGTCTGAATACTTGGTAGAACAAGGGGTTAAGGCTAAATATTTGCACTCTGAGATCGATACTCTAGAGCGAATTGAGATTTTGACCGAGCTTCGGAGAGGCCAGATCGAGGTCATTGTGGGGATTAATCTTTTGCGAGAAGGGCTTGATCTTCCAGAAGTAGCCCTGATTTGTATGCTTGATGCTGATAAGCAAGGTTTCTTGCGTTCTCGTGACGCAATGATTCAGATCATTGGGCGAGCCGCTCGTAATAGCGAAGGTCGCGTGATCATGTATGCTCACAATCACACCCCCGCGATGAAAGAAGCCATTGCAGAGACCGAGCGCCGTCGGGTGATCCAAGAAGCTTACAATAAAAAACACGGCATTACGCCGACCACCATCATCAAAGAAATCAGTGATATTTCGGCGAGTTTGGGAGAGAAGAAATCATCGAGATATCATAAAGTCAGCAGCAAAGAAGAGATCAAAAAGATTATCAAAAAACTCGATAATGAGATGTTTATTGCGACTCAGAATCTTGATTTTGAAAATGCCGCTATCTTGCGTGATGAGATAGAGGCGCTCGAGAAAAAGCTCTAATTAGCGAGGGATGATCGTCCATCCGTTTTCTCTTTTGAGTTCATTGCCCCACATATCAACGACGCCCGAAAGGCTCAGACTAAATCGCTCATTGATTTGTTGTTTGTTTTGTCTGAAACCGAGTATCAGCGTTTTTTGATCACTTAGGAGTTCGTAGCTTCGAGGGAACGGGTCATCATACTCATCGTTTTCAAAGTTCGTATCTCTGAGTTTGAAGATAAAGGCGCTATTGAGTCGGACGAGTTCATTAAAATGAATCTCGGCGAAAAGATTACTGTCAGCCATTTTGTTTTTTACGGCTCTGGGGAGTTGATTGACGCTGGTGACTTCATGGAGCGTCACAAAGGGCGCTGTCTTATCCTTGAGCGTTTTCCACGTTATATCGCTCCCAGGGTATGTGAGAGGCCCCCAGTAGGTCAGAATGTTCTCATGTGTTTTGGTGGGAGGGCGTGATTGCGTGAGGATTTGTTGTGGATAGGCGGTGAGTGCCAGATCTAGAAACAGTTCTTGGCCCCGGGGGACGGAAAAAGAAAGTTCGTTTTGGAGGATTCGGTCTTGGACGATGTATTCTTTTCGATAAAATTCTCCTGGACGAAGCACGACGTCGAGCTGCTCCTCATAAAGGCCGAGAGTTTTGGGGAATTTGAGATGCATGACCCCTCTGTAATCTTGGGAAAGCGGTTCGTCATGGGCTCCTAGGTGTTCAACTTCAAAGATAACACTTCCATCCCAGGTCGAATTAGCATTTTCCTTGAGTCTTATCTTGAGTTCTTTGTGGAGAAATCGAGAGGTTTTTCCCCCGCCTAAATTCCATTCAATAATCTGAAAGAGTTCCTTATTGACCCTCGGCGTTTTTGAGACTCCATCGAGATAAATCTCTCCAGATTTGAGACTTTCGCTGATGATGCGTGAGGCGATGAAGGATTTTTTTGGATTTAAGATAAGACCTTTGATGATGGCTTTTCCAATTTGAGAAAGGGGTTTCTTTCTCTCTTGCACTGCTATTTCATTATGCCTATCTATATCAGCTACTGAGCGGCTAAGGTTGCTAAAGAAATTTTGTTTTGTGTAAAGTACTCCATCGATTTCTATGGGGGCGACCAAGCTAAAAACCTTTTCTACCGTGGAGAAATTGACCAACCAGACGGCGCCTATTTTTTCTTTGGTACTAGATTCATAGGCTTGTCGGAAAACTTCACTACAAGTCTGGGGATTGGCGTTGGAGCCTAAATCCCAAAAATTGAGTTTTTTAGAAACTCGTTTGAGTGGTTCTGGAGCGTCTCCAAAATCAATGCCTTGAAATTCATAAGCATTTTTCAGATCGTATTTGGCAGGGATTCCTCGAAAGGTTCCAAAGGCGGTCACGAATCCCCCACAAGGTCTGGTTTCGGCTTCGTTGAAAAAGATCACGAGGTTTTCCTGAAAAAGTCTTGAAGGTGAACTCCACAAAAATTTGAGAGGCCAGGTTATAATCGCCGCATAGGCCACCACTATGAAAATGAAAAGTAACAAAATTTTTAATATAGGCCAGGCCAGCGAACGTTTTTTCGGGTGGTGTGGGGGTTCGCCCTGAGGGGTAGGTGCGGGAGGGTTTGGGGCTTGCGGCGTGGTAGGTGAAATCTCCGGTGGCAGGGGAGCCGCTGCGATGGGGGGATTTGGTTCGGGAGTGGGTATGATTTCACCTTCCATTCAGAGTTTATTGTAGTTGATTAAGAGACGATCACAATATCTTGATACGATATCCCTTTTTGGCCTGACCAGGTGCCGGGATAGATTTCTAGATTTTTAAATCCGGCTTTTTTGATCTGCGTTTCAAGCCAATATTTTGTATAGGCGATTTCGGCTTCGGGATTAAATCTATGCGAATAAAAACAATCTTTGTGGTCTTTGTGTTGATGTGAGAAATGCGCCTTACTGCTGTCTTTTTTCATAAGGGCTTGGGAGGTTTCATCCAAGATGAAGAATGTCAAAAACGCTCTTCCATCCTCTCGAGTAACCCTCCTGATCTCCTCTAAATAATGTTCGGCGTCACGAGGTAAGAGATGAGTGAAAACCGAAGTGGCGAACACGAAATCAAATCGATTTTGATCGTAAGGAAAGGTAAATTCATGGGCATGAATCTTGCCATTCGCATTATAAAATTTGTTATAAAGGTCGATATATTGAAACTGAAAATGAGGACGATATTTAGTGATATTTTTTTCGCACCACACGATACCCCTCTTATCAATATCAAAACCACGATAGGTCGAATCCGGGCTCAAATACTTACTCAAGGGAATAGCCATTCGTCCGATACCACACCCGATATCAAGGACTTTTTCATCCTTTTTGAGTTTTCCCAGTGTTTTGAAATGGACGAGAAATTCATCGCCTACTTTTTTAAAATCATGACTCCCCACAAAGTTAAGCCGCCTTGGGGGATACCCTTTTTCGCCTTTTCTCGTGACGAAATCTTTGGCATCCAAAAGTGTGTAGTAGCTATATTTCAGTCCTTTTTTAACCCCAACGGGGAGGATGTAGCGAAGTTTCTTCTTCATTGAGATTAGTATAGAGATTCTTTAGGTCGCCCGGAAATGTTTATTTTATTTCTCGCAGATTAGTAAGCGGTAGGGTGATACTGGATCACCTTCCCAAGGCGACTTGAATCCAGGGGGAATCTCTAACGGTTTGTTCGAAACTACATCCAAGCCTTCAACAGAGAAAGCTTCAAAGTAATCATCCATGGTGAGTTCTGGAAATGCGTTTATTTTTGGATAGCTTCCAAAATTTTGTCTTTGTATTTTCCCGCCAGGAAGCCTCTTAAACTCTTGAATATCGTTACGCTTAGTTTGTCCGGGTAAATATTGGGGATCAAATAGAGTTAATATTATTTTGCCTCTGACTTTAAGATGATAATGAGCAAAAGCGATGGCTTTCCTGAGGTGGTTTTTGTCTATAAGGTCGCTTTGAATATCCTTAAGAAGCGTTTGAGAAAAATATTCTGCGAATGCTGTGATTCTTGAATCAAAATCGCCATCTCGGAATGCTACATTTGGAGTGCCCCAATAGGCTGTCGTGCTGTCTGGATTATGGAGATGTGCTTTGTTTCGAGTCACACATAGTACCTGATTTACCCTGTGTGCCAAAAGGCATGCTGTGAGAGGGCATGTGGTCAGAGTCGTGTCTAGTTCAGTATAATCAAGAGCATTCTCTAAATTATATGAGGTAATGAAAGAAACGGGAGAATCTGTTCGAAAGGATTCAACAAAATTCCTCATGTTTGGATTCAGACCCTTGATTGCTGATTTCATTAAGAATCTTTTACCATTTTTTTATGTATTTGCAAATACTATGAAATATGCTATTAATTAAAAGATGGGACTAGAGGATTGTCCACGGTTTACGATTAGTCTATGTGAAGGGCCGACCTGCCCGGCGCGTCGTCAGATTGAGGATGGAGAAAAGGCCGTCAATAGCCATAATATACTTCTAGAACTTCGGAAAAGATTGGATGAAATTATTGAAGCCAATATAAGAACGAAAGCCCTATGGGCGGACTTGGGAGCGCTCATTGAACTCGAGGGGGTGCAGAGCCAAAGGATGACGACGGCTCTTTTAAAGATCCAGATGATGCCTTGTTCAAGAGCTTGTATGACAGGACAGCCACTTCCCAAAACCATGGTTTCTTTTGAAAATTTTGATCTTGAGCTTGAAGAACCCCAGGTAGTGAGGGTTATGGATTGTGTAAATGCCAAAGACGCCGCTACGAGGATCATTGCTGTGGTCCGAGCTATGGTGCTGGATGTGAGCGGTAGGCTCTAAAACCCCTCAAAAAGTGGTAAGTCTTTGGTGAGTTTTTCTACCAAGGATTTTTTACCGAAAATAAGACCTCCATAAAACTCTATATCTTTGAGCTTTTTCCCGCGTGTCATTTCCATCACCTTGTGATCATCTGTCGTTTCTTGCATTTCCTTGGTAAATTCGGCTACCCCTAGATCAAGGGCTTTAGCTTTCTGGATCAGCTCAAGGATGGATTTATTATCGGCCGCCGATTTGATCATGATGGCGTGCTGGATATTAAGTTTGATTTTCTCATTATCGGCGGTTGCGATTTCATCTTGGAGCATAAGTTTTTTGCCTCCCCGAACCCCCAGCTCAGCACTCAAATGGGCGATCGCATTCATGGCTTGCCATGGCTCTAGATTTGAAGCTTTATTGATAAAAGCTACCGCTACTTTGCTTTCTTGGGCTTTGCCGGTTTCTTCACCGTGCTCAGGTTTCATCGTAGGGAAAAGTACCACATCTCTTAGGTTTGGCTGAGCCGTGAGAAGGGCTACGAGTCGATCAATCCCGATCCCAACGCCTGTCATGGGGGGCATCCCGACTTCCATCGCACCGAGGAATTGCTCATCGACTTCCATCGCTTCAGCATCTCCCAGAAGCTTGGCAGCGCCTTGCTGCTCGAGGAGTTTTCTTTGAACTTGTGGATCGACCAGTTCGCCATACGCATTGATGACTTCCCATCCGGCGATCAAAAGCTGATAACAATCCGCCGTCCCGTCACCTTTGGGCCTGGCGAGTGGTTTGACGTCGCTGGGATAATCCAGGACAAAAGTCGGTTGGATGATCTTTGGGCGGGCGGTTTTTTTATAAACGTGATCAAGCAGGTTTCCTCGAGACGTGGTCTGCGCTTCTTCCTTGGTCATGCCATAATCACTCACGCAGAGAGAGATCAGGGCTTCTTTGGTGATGGTGGCCATATCGATATTGGCGTGTTCTTTTAATAAATCTGGGAATCTTACTTTTGGAAAATCCTTGGAGAAATCAATGGTTACGGGTTGTTCGTCTTTATCAAGCATGGTTACCTGTGTCCCGCCCATGACGTTTTGAGTGATTTGTTGGAGGAGCTCCTGCATCCATCGCATATTTTGTCCCAAATCACAGTACGCTGCATACCATTCTAGCATGGTGAACTCTTGGAGATGTGATGGATCGGTCCCTTCGTTTCGAAAGTTTTTACCGATTTCATAGAGTCGTTCTACACCCCCTGCGACGATGATTTTGTGCTTTAATTCAAGCGATATTCGTAAAACAAAGTCATGATCGAGCGCATTGTGGTGGGTTTCAAAAGTTTGTGCCATAGCGCCTCCGGCTTGTTGTTGGAGGATGTCAGTTTCGATCTCCATAAAATCTCGTGCATCAAAAAAACGACGG
Organism: Candidatus Altimarinota bacterium; assembly: GCA_036525565.1. Lineage (GTDB taxonomy): Bacteria > Patescibacteriota > Gracilibacteria > UBA4473 > UBA4473 > DATDAE01. Next base: position 1,453 of record DATDAE010000098.1, on the reverse strand, counting down.
ATTTCTTGCACTACGCGAGATCTGATTTGAAATCTTTTAAACGTTTCTGGGTTAGTCAAAAGATCCAGATGACGTTGCCGGTAGCATTGTTCGATGTCTTTGAGTCCGGCCCATTTTTCGGGGAGGGGTCTGATGGATTTGGACAAAGGATGAACTTGCGAGGCCATGAGCGTGGGTTCACCGTGTTTGGTGAGAAAAAATTCCCCCCAAAATCCACAAAAGTCTCCCATATCGAGGGCTTTCATAAAGTCTTTAAAACTGTCTCCTAATACGTCTTGAGCCAGACAAATCTGAAAATCCCCAGAGACATCTCGGAGGTTGAGGAAAGCCAATTTTCCCATTTCTCGGATATTCATAATCCGCCCACACATGGCGACTTTGTGGGTTGGGCCCTGCGTCATGATCGTTTTGGCGTCTCGTAAAGTCATAGATTCTATCGTTTCTAGGGCTTCTTGCGCTTTATGGGTACGATCAAATTTATCGGCATATCCCTTAAAACCAAGCTTTTCCCAGAGGGCGATTTTGGCTTTACGATTTTCGACAATTTGATCTTCGGAGGACATGGTAAGGAAGGGGTAAGGGGTAAGTATTAAGTATTAAGTGTGTTTAACAGCGGAAAATATAGTAAAAACTTGGGTTTAATACAATGTTTTGTGCCCCTAAATTACGCGAACACAGCCGGCGCTGTGTGAGCGAGAGGAGTAAGGGGGAGTCTATGAAGTTTTTTGTGTAAACAAAAACGGAATAAGACAAGCTTATTCCGACGTGGAGCCACCTGTCGGATTCGAACCGACGACCGACGGTTTACAAAACCGTTGCTCTACCAGCTGAGCTAAGGTGGCGAGAAGCGAAGAGACAAAACCTACAGTTTTTTCTTCTCGTACTCCACTTTTTCCCTGCTCATTAGATCAAGCCAAAAAAGAGAAGCCAAGACATCCTAATAAACTTCTAGAAAATGACAAATTTTTTAATTTAAGCGGACAGGACCCCGCTTACCGCCCCACAAGTATCACACACCGCGCCGCCAACTTCCGCAGGGCCAATGACCCCTAAAGTATTGAGACCCACAGAAAGTACAACCAGTCCAGCACCAAGCCAAGCAAGACCTTTGCCAAACTCTCCTACTTTACTTCCCAAGGAATCCGAACTGCGGTTTAGTTTTTCTGCCATTTCAACTACTTTATATTCCAAAACCTGAAAAAAGTCAACCACGAGAAGGGCTTAGGCCTTTCCTCCTCACAAATAACGGCCGTTTTTTCAACATAGTCTGGCATCACTAGATCAGATAGAGTCGGTCTGAAGGGGTCTAATATTTCCCATTTTTTTGGATCGACCATACTACCGGTGTGATTTCCCCAAGAAGCGAAAAGGCTAAAGGACGGGACTATGTATTTCATTTGTCCCTTGATAGAAACCATCAAATGCGTTCGGGCCCCTAGTGCGTATTCGTGAG
>DATDAE010000097.1:0-20302 GCA_036525565.1 Candidatus Altimarinota bacterium | reverse complement strand
ACGCGAATGAGATCCATCCAAAATCAACGTACTGGGACCGGCTGTGAGATAAGCATTTTGATATTTGTCTTCTGGAATCTTCTCCCATCTAGCTGGCAGCTTGACATGCACGACTTCAAAAGATCGCTCTGCACCTAATATTTCTCGAGCGATACGTTTGACCAGTTTACTACTGAGATTGGTGGGCACGCCTTTTATATATTCTACTGAACCTACGGCGGTCTGATTGAAAATATCTTTATACACCTTTTCATAACTCAAATTGAGCCTTGAATCTTCATTAAATATCTTGGCCTTGGTACGAGCCATCTGCGGAAAGTCTCCCAATATATCACGATGATCATCCCCGATAAAAGTAACCGCCGCAATACGAGGCCCCCTGAGCGCATTAACACCATCAAATTCCCCTCCCAGTCCCACTTCCGCGATCAACACCTCGCACGCTTCTTTTTGACAACACAAAACCCCAGCGAGCAAGATCGCTTCATATTGCGTCGGGACTAAATCCTGAGAAACAGCTTTAATTTCCAGTAAACATCGCCCAAACAATGCTGGATCAACCAAGTGGTCTCCTATCTTTATCCGCTCAAGTGGGGTTTGCAAGTGTGGAGAAGTGAGACAGCCTACCTTGACGCCCGCTTCATGCAGTGTGGCACAAAGCTTTCTGGCTACGGTCCCTTTTCCAGCAGTACCCCCTACGATGACTCGATATTTGAAAAATTTGTCAGGATCCCCGAGTAACGACAAAAGTTCCCTCACGACTTCCAGTGATAATTTTTGCTTCCCACTTAAAACGCCCCATTTAGGTTCGAGGGTTTCTAGCCAATCTTGCGCTTGTTGAAAGGATTCCATGTTTGTACGGGGATATCACCCAAGGATTCTTGTGATTCGAGCTGGTCAAGCACCTGTGGCTTCATTTTAACCGTATCAGTTTTACGTTGGGCCGTCACTTCAAATGGGAGTCTTTGTTCTTCGACAACTTTTAAAAGAAAAAGCTTTATGCCCCCCGAAAGCGTGAGCCCCATTTTTTTCAGAGTTTTAGCGGCGGCTTCTTTTTCGGCTTCATCAATACGGATTTGGATATGACTCATGGCAATATTCAATGAAACAATAATCAATATTTAGGATCTCGAAAGTAACTTTTTGTCATGACAATGTCAACCAATAAATTGAATATTGAAGTGTTGAGTATTGTCTAATTGATATTAAGTATCACCATCTCTGGTGGATCAAAGAATCGCCCTCGAGGCCCCACTTCTCCAACGCCGCAGGTGATAAAGAGATGTTTATTATCTTCCTTATAATAATGCTTTTCATACTTCTTTCCGTTGACGGTGGGAATAGTCAAGGGCAACGCTCCATATCCAGGAATACGTAGCTGACCACAATGAGTGTGTCCAGAGAGTATCAAGTATGAAGTATCAGGTATCAAGTATTCCCCTACCTCATCCATGATGTCGGGGGAATGCGTCAGCAAGATCGCAGGTTTAGCTCTATCGACCCCTTCTAAAGCTTTGTCTAAATCCCCGTACCCCAGATCATTATCATCGAGTCCTATGATGGTAAGCGATTTATCTTCCCAGTACTTAGATAGATTATTCATAGGCAGTATCCCCAGATCCTCAAGGTTTTGATTGACGTATTTAGCTTGATGTTCATTTTTTTCAGGATCTTTGTGGTGGTCATGATTGCCTAAGGTGACATAGAGCGGGGCTTTTATATTTTCCAAAGGTTTCAAAAATGGGGCATAATACTCGCTATCTCCATACACAAAATCTCCAGGGATAAAAACTCCATCCACCCTTTCTATAGCATTGATACCCTTTACCACTCGCGCTACCCATGCGTCTTTTTTGTACGGCCCCACATGCAGATCAGACACCACCACGATTCGCATAGTGGGAAAAGCCTCTATATCTAAATCAAACTCACGAAGTACGAGCATCCGTGATTCGAAATAACTCCCCCAAATAGTACAAACCAAACAAAAAATAAGGACAAACGTGATCGGCCATTTAAACCTTTGGGTAATAGTCTCTAGTTTCCAAACAAAACCAATACTCAACACCCCCACCAGAAAAATCCAAATACTAGAAGTCCAGATAAAACTGAGCACAGAGAACAAAAGACAGCCTACAATATACAGGTATTTGAGCGTTTTATTGAGCGAAAGACCTTGATATCGATGCAACAGAAATATAAAAATAGGGAATCCAAGCAGGATGACCCAAAGTAAAAATTCGAAGTAAAAAAAGGATCGAGGCAAAACCCCCCAATTAATATCTGAAAATAGGGCCAGTGTTTTATAGTTCATAAAAAACCAGTATTAAGTAGTAAGTATTAGGTATTAAGGTCATTTTATACTTAATACTTGATACCGGATACTTAATACTTAATTTATTCGTTTTTGCCAATACCAAAAATCCGAAACAACTTAGTGATAAACTTATGAGCCGTCAAAAGCACGAGCACTGGCTTACGAATATAGTGGTTAAAGTTATCCAGTACACTGTTTACCTTTTTGATCAATCGCGTCGCATGATAAATCACCCGACAAATATAGAGAAAAAAGAGTCCTAAACCTAGTACCATGAAAGACGTCGAGAGACGAAGAATGTCCCAAGAATGATTCACGATATAGTCTAAAAAATCTATCATTGATTAATTATACCAGAAAATACCCTAAAAATCTAGCAACAATAGCCGTTATAGCCTAAAAAAAGAGGTCAAGCAAGATGAACTTACTCAAAACCTCTCTTTCTCTTGAATCCAAGTTGTTCTGCGAAGACTATCGCCGCCACAGCGGCTTGAACGTCGACAACAGTGCTTTCTGTTGAAAGTTCACCATATGTAGTGCCTTGTTCAATACCAGGAACATGGGCACCTCGCAATCTTAGATTAAAAGAAGTGTTGTCAAAACCATCATTTATATCAAGTTCAAGATCTCCCAATGTAACGTTTTCATTGAATTCGGATTCATCTAATACTCCATCAGCCTTAAGAGCTGCTAAAACAGCTAAGTCACATGCTGCACGGTCAAATTCTGCCATAATTAAAATATTTAATAGGTAAGTAGGTCAACTAATTAAATAGTGTTATTTTTCTTTGTGTCAAGCGATCAACCCATTTTCGCCTTCAACATCTCCAGAACCATCCCCCCATTGGCCGATCCTTTGGATTTTTTCATAACTTGCCCCATCATAAACTGAATAGATTTTTCTTTCCCGGCTTGATAGTCGGCTACCGCGTCTGGATTTTCTGCGATCACCTCATCCACCCAAGCCTCCAAAGCCCCTTCGTCAAAGGTTTGCTCAAGGCCCAGCTCCTCCATCCAAGTTTGCGCGGAACCACCTTTTGCCATGAGATTTTGGACTATCGTCTTCCCACCGCCATGGGAGATTTTTCCTAGATCTATAAGGCTCAAGACTTCCGACAAAGTCACAGGTGTGATCTCGCTGTGTTCCCAATCACTTTCGGCGATGATGGTACCCAAGATCATGTTGGCGGCTTTGATGGGATTCGCCCCAGCTTCGACCGTCTCTTCCAAAAAATCCGTCATCGATCGATCTTCACACAATTTCAGCGCTTGTTCAAAGGTAATATTCCAATCCTTTTGATAGCGTTCAAGTTTCGCCAATGGCAACTCAGGAACTCCGGCTTTGATCGTCGCAATTTCATCCGCGGTAAAAGTGATCGGGGGAAGATCCGGTTCGGGGAAATATCGGTAATCATTAGCCGATTCTTTGTCTCGGAGCACATGCGTCGTTTCTTCATCATCGATCCAACCCACTGTCCGATCGTGAGTCGGGGCGGTCCCGGCTTCCCACGCTTTGGTTTGTTTCTTTTGTTCATATTTCAAAGCTTTGAGGAGGCTTTGGAATGAATTGAGATTTTTGATCTCTGTCCGTGGGTAGAGTTTAGTTTCACCTCTTGGTCGCAAAGAAATAGAAGCATCAAAACGCATCATCCCCTTCTCCATATCGGCTTTAGAAGCCCCTACGTATCGTACGATTTTTTGGATTTCTTTGGCCAAGACTTGTGCTTCCTCTGGACTCCTTAGATCGGGATCGGTCACGATTTCCGCCAGTGGTGTTCCGGCACGATTATAGTCACACAGTGATCCAGTTTTAGTATGGGTCAATTTTCCAGCATCATTTTCCAGGTGAAGTCTGGTGATACCGATACGTCTTTTTTCACCCTCAAAAAGAATCTCTACCATTCCATGCTCCGAAAGGGGCTGATCATATTGAGAGATTTGATACCCCATCGGCAAATCTGGATAAAAATAATTTTTACGATCAAATTTAGAAAAAGGCTTAATCTCGCATCCCAGTGCCGCTGCGGCTTTGACGCCTTTATCTATCGCCGTACGATTGATCACTGGTAACATGCCTGGAAATCCCATGGAGATTCCATTGACACGAGTATTGGGCCCGGCTCCCCAAGCATCATTGTCATCTCGAGAAAACATTTTAGTTTTCGTATCAAGTTGTACATGTATTTCAAGACCGATAATCGTTTCTAAATCCATGAATCGAAAGTATTAAGTATTGAGTATTAGGGATTGAGGTGATCTTTTCTTGAAGATTATAGAAGTAATCATAAAAAAACAAAATTCTTCGTACTTAATACTTGATACTTAATACCTAATACTTAAAATTCCACACAAACAACTTATTCTTATATCAAAATGAAAATCCGAACACTCTCCCCCAAGGCCATCAAAGACAAAGCCGTGATTATTCGCGTGGATTATAATGTCCCGATTAAAAATGGAAGTATTGGTGAAACCACTCGTATCGAAGAAACGATTCCAACGCTCAAATATTTACTCAAAAATGGAGCCAAACGGATCCATATATTGTCACACCTAGGCCGACCAAAGGGACAAAAAAATCCTGACCTATCCCTCAATATTGTGACACCCGTGCTCGAAAAATTATTGGGAGAAAAGGTCGAATTCCGAACTACCTATACCCCCGGAGAAGGACGAATCCAACTTCACGAAAATGTTCGATTTTTCGAAGGAGAAACTAAAAACGATCCAGAATTTGTACAAAAATTACTTAAAATTAAGGGCGATATATTTGTAAACGATGCTTTTGGAGTCTGTCATAGAGCGCAAGCCTCCGTCGTAGGACTTCCCATCTTCTTGCCCTCTTTTGCGGGATTTTTACTCGAAAAAGAGATGGAACACCTAAGCCCGTTCTTGTCTTCTGAGAAAATGAGTGGACTCACCGTGATCGTAGGAGGCGCCAAGATCGAAACCAAGGTAAACGTCCTCAAACATTTCTCACGAACCGCTGAAAACATCATCATCGGAGGCGCATTGGCTAATACGTTTTTAGCCGCTCAAGGGTTTGATGTGGGGCAAAGCTTTTATGAAGAAGAAGAAATCGGAACCGCTCGCGAAGTCCTCGACATGGCCGAAAAAAATAAAACTGGGATTCACTTACCTATTGATGTGATCGTAGCCGAAAACATAGAAGACACGCAAACGCTCGATATGCCTATCGAAGACGTGATGGGAGCCCTCAAAATCTTTGATACCGGGCGAAGATCTATCGCCAGCTACGCTGAAATCATCCAACACTCAAAAACCATTATCTGGAATGGCCCTATGGGATGTTTTGAATACGATGCCTTTGAAAATGGAACCAAAGAAGTTTTGCGTATGGTTTCTGCTCACAAAAAAGCTCGGACGATCCTGGGCGGTGGTGATACTCTCAAAGCCCTCAAAAAATTTAATATTGATAAATCTTCTTTCACCCATGTCTCGACCGGAGGTGGTGCCATGCTCGAGTTTTTGGAAGGCAAAGATTTACCCGGTATTGAAGCCCTTATGATACGAAGTCAAGAACCAAATTAATTTTATAAACCTATGAAAAAATTATGCTTCCTCTTTGTGGCTTGCTCCTTTTTCATACAAACGGCGCAGGCTACTAGCTGTATTAGCATTCAAAAAGAAATACCTGTAATTGAAAAAATAAAAGAATATCCAATAATAGCTCATGTAAAAATTTTAGAATTAGAAAACGAGAAAAGCCAACTATCGAGCGGAGCGCTTATTGATACTGGAGATACTACCTATGACTTAGTTTACAGAGCCAAGGTAATCAAGGGAATAAAAGGACTAGAAGGCGACGATGTTTTTGAAATAAAATTCACACTAGGGAGAATTCAAACATACCCAGAAGGAACTGAGTTTATTGTTTTTGGTCAAAAAAACGAAGAAGGTATGGTGGTAAAAAAAGACAAAAGTTGTACGGAAAGATCTTTTATTTACGATACAAAGATTATGAAAGAATTGAAAGTACCGCTTGGAAATTCACATAGTCTAAGAATTTATTTCTTAGTTGGATTTTTTATGCTACTCTTAGGTGCATTTTTAAAGAAAAAACTCTCTAAATAATTAACTTTTTATTATGAATCTTTTTACCAATATCCCGTTGCGAGGAAAAAAGCCAAACACCTTTCATGCCGTAGTAGAAATCCCAAAAGGGTCTAAGGTCAAAATGGAATACAATGAAGATCTCGGCGTCATGAGCGTCGATCGAATGTTTCGAACCCCTTGTGGCTATCCGCATAATTATGGATTCTTTCCTCAGTCTTGGAATAAGTACGACAAAGATCCTATGGACGTGATCATTATCGCCAGGGACATCATCCCATCGGGAACCCTTTGTCCTATCCGTGTGGTAGGGATGATCGAGATGGATGACTCTGGAGAACTCGATCATAAGATCATCGGGGTCTGCCATGATGATGAATATTATGACGAAGTTACAAATATTGATGATCCTAAAATGGAGATGGAAGTTGGCCACCTCGTTTGGTTTATGAGCCATTACAAAGAACGACAAAAGAAAGAAGTAAAAATCCTGGGCGTCAAAGGGGCTTCAGAGGCTCTGAAATTCCTAGAAGAATGTGAAGCAGAGTACAAAAATCATCACGCCTAGTTTCCCCAGCCCATTTTATTTCGTAAAGTCCTAAAATAGTGAGACTCTCTAAGTCGTATAAACTGAGCGGGTCTCGTAGCTTTTTGGATGGTTACCTCATCACTCGGTTTGAGTGAAAAATAAACTTGGCCATCAGTGGTCATCGAAATCGATTCTGATCTCGAATCAAAACTCAAGTGAAAGATTTTATCCGCGGGCAGGACAATCGGTCTATGGGTGAGGGTATGAGGAGAGACGGGCGTCACTATAATATTTTTGAGACTAGGCGCTACAATAGGCCCTCCCGCACTCATCGAATAAGCCGTGCTTCCCGTGGGAGTCGCAAAGATCAGTCCATCACTTCGGTAGGTAGAAAGAAATCTTCGATCAATTTTGAGATTGAAATTGGTCAAACGTGCCAGACCTCCATGACCAAAGACGACTTCATTGAGGGCGTATGATTTAAAGATTTGTTCCCGTCTGTTTCTTTTATCACGTCGATAGGCGTGCGCTTTTATCAGCATGCGCTCATCAATATGAAATTCTCCATCAAATATTTTTTTGAGGCCCCCCATCACATTTTCAGGATTGAGTTCGGAAAGAAAGCCCAAAGTCCCAAAATTGATCCCTAAAAGATAACCATCATCTTTTTGTAAGGTTCTAATCATTTTTAAAAGCGTCCCATCTCCCCCTATTCCAATTTTCAGATCATATTTTTTGAGATCATCCATTTGGGCAATGCCGTAGTGCAACATCGAAGTCACTCTTACATCCCCATGCACAGTATCGACCCCACGAGAATGAAGAAACCGGATCAACTCACGCAAAAAGACACGCTCAATTTTTTCTTTTTCTGGCTTATAATGACAGTAGATAGCTACCGATCGAAATTTATGTTTACGCTCAGTCATTGATAAGTTTATGTCCGATGCGGACTATATCAATTCCCTCTCCTAAAGCAATTTCAAAATCCCTAGAAGTTCCAGCTGAGACCGAAAGTCTTGAAAAATATTGATCTCGGAGTTTTATAAGATTTTGGCATTCTTTAATCTTATCTTGCAAGGTGAAGGTATCAGCACCCATAGCTGAAATACCCTGTAACGAAAGAAAAGGCAAAATTTGGAGCTCATTAAGAAACATTTCCAAATCAGAGACTTCTAAACCAAATTTGAGGGGATCCTTTGATATTTTGACCTGCAAAAATACATCAAAATCCTGACCTCGATCTTGAGCCAATTGATTGATCTTTCGGGCGTGATCAAGATCACAAAGACTATGGATACAATCCACGTCTCGCAAATATTTGATCTGTCTGGATTGAATATTACCGATAAAATGGCATTTGCATTTCGGAATTCCCAGATCCTTAAGTTTTGAAAGTTTCTGGACCATGGCTTTGGTTCTATTTTCTCCTATGCCGATAAAAGTATCTGGGAAATGAGTTTGCCCAAAGTTTATAATTTCAGCTGTTTTTTTCTCATCCCAATATTTGGTCACCGCCACAAGGTTCGCCTTGTGTGATTTTACTTTTTCAAAGACCGAAGCGTTCATTTTCATCCTAATAATTGTATACTGTATATCGTATGTTGTATATTGTTCATGATGTCTAAATTAAAAGTAGCCTACTTTGGCACCCCTCATATCGCCGTCCCCTCTTTGGAGGCTTTGGCCAAAAACTCCAGCATTGATCTGAGTTTTGTAGGCGTTTTCCCCGATAAGCCCAAAGGTCGGAAACAAATCCTAACCCCCTGCCCGGTTAAAGAAAAAGCTTTGGCATTAGGGCTACAAATCAAGGAAGTAAGAGGGAAAGAAGATTTGGTAAAGTTATTTGAAGCGGAAGATTTTGATCTCGCGATCGTAATCGCTTTTGGCATGATCTTTCCGGCTTCTTTATTCCAAGACCCGTCTCATACGACCGGTCTTAGTAAGAAAGATATCATCAACGTCCACTTCTCTCTCCTTCCACAATACAGAGGCGCCAGCCCCGTGCAATCGGCCATCCTAAATGGAGACGAAGTTTCTGGCATCACCTTTCAACGTATGGTGTATGAACTCGATGCCGGGGATGTTTTATGGCAAAAAGAGTATCATATCGCTCACCAAAAAACTTCTCAAATCTGGGAGAAATTTGCACAACACACAGCCCAAGAGTTACCTCATTTCCTAGAAGCCTACCAAGATAAAACCCTTACCACATGCCCTCAACCTCCTGCCCCTACTTTCTGTGGTAAGTTTAAAAAAGAGGATGGACTCGTAGATTTACAAAAAGATTCCCCTGAAAGTATTTATCGTAAATATTTAGCCTTTGACATCTGGCCTGGGATCTACGTGCAAACAGGTCTTGGACGCCTCAAGCTTACAGAGATTGAACGAGCTCCCACAGGAACCATCAATATCCTAAGAGCCCAACTCGAAGGCAAAAAAGAAATGCCCATAGCGGAAATCTTGAGAGGTCATCCTGACCTTTTAGTCTGAAAAAAGTATAACCCCGATCAAGATAATACCACTTGGTTCATTCCATATTTGACTTGAAAACAGAAAGGGTATCAAGAGAATAAAAAACCGCATAGGAGCTTTATTTTCTTTCATCCAAAGTGGAAAGCTTATGAGCAGTAATTGCGCTAACAATCCCAAGACACCTTTTTCCAAAAGCGTCAGTACGGCATCACTTGAAGGTAATTGCCAATCCCCCGGCAGAAATGAAAGACGCTGCGGATCTGAAAAATAATGATAAAATTGCCGATCTCCAATACCACTCAAGATCGTGCTTATATTTTGCTTCCAAAGAGGCAAAATCTCCTGAAGCATGCTCACATCCCAAAACGAAAAATTGAGTTCACTCATGATCAATCCAGCGAGAATGACAAGCCCCAATATCCATTGGAGAAAGCTGAAAGTTTGTTGATTACGAGCTACCCATATCTTGATCCCAAACCAAAGTAACAAACTCAAGATTAAAAATAATAATTGATGGGTAAACCAAAGCACCGCCCAAAACAAAATACTCATCAACCACAAACGAGAAAGATGGGGATACCGTAAACTCTCAATCCAAACCCAAACGCCACCAAGTCCTAAAACTGTGATAGAAATTAAGTTGGGATAAAAATAATAAAGCACCAGCCCCACGGAACACCCTATCCAGGCGGCACTTTGATAATCTTTGTCTTGCAAAGAAAAAACCTTGCCTACTGGACAAACCATAAAAGCGATCACCCACAAGACAAGATTAGTCGTGCTCGTGAGACTGTCTTGCGAAAAGATTGCCAGGGACAGATGAAGGATTATAAAAAAAAGAAAAAAAGTAACCTGCCGAAAGTTTATCTCAAAATCTTTACCACCAACTTTCAGAAAAAAAACCAAGCAAATAATAATCGCTCCCAAAGGAAAGACTACTTGTGAATAAGGTAAAAAGGCTCCAAAAAAATAAGGGTCCCCGCCAATAGAAACCCCAATGGTCAAGGGAAATGTAAGCCAAAAACAGATCGTCAAAAATTTCAATAAAAGATCCGGTATAAAACTCAGTTTTGAAAGACTCAACGTCATAGATATAGATAATAATTATTCAGGTCGAAGTCCGCCTCCCCCTCCCCCTATTTCTTGCTGAATTTGGAGCTGATTTCTGATGAGATTATCAGACTCTTGTCCAATTTCCCCCAGCAACGCGGCGGCAGAGCCTCTTTGATCATTGATTTTTTGCACCATATCGTTAAACAAAGCTTCGACTTTTGCCCTAGCAATAGGTGAGGGGTTACTCCTCGCAAACTTAGCCTGTTGGGCAAAGATCGCTTTCACAGGATCTTCTTGTGCGGGAGCAATGAGGTCAACTCTTCCTGGACCGATGGAAGCTTCATTGGCAAAGGTTTCGAGGTTTTCTTTACCACTTACAAACTTAAGATAGCGCCAAGCGACATCAGAATATTGGCTATTTTTAGGCACTACCAAAGCGTGCACTTGCCCCACTACTCGACGCTCCGTACTCAAGTCCGATTGCGGAAAAAAGGTCACGCCAATAGCCCCTTTTGGGATAGCTGGTTGTTTTTTAGTTTCTCGAGCTTCTATAATTTTTTCGATAGCGGCTTTATCCTTTTGATATCCAAAAACCATCGAAGTTCTACCACTCGCAAAAGCATCAAAGTTACGAACGCCGTTATCGGTAGAAGCCAAGAATGCCCCCCAACTATAATGTTTGTAGCGAGGATCAGAGAAACTCGTATAAAAATTGACCGAATCAACGCCTAGATTGAGTTGTCTTCCAGTCTTTGGATCAACCCCCGAGGCGGTATGAAAAATCGTTTTTTCTAAGTCTTGGCTAAAGAACGGTACATTTTGTTGGAGCATGATGTTCTCAAGAATTTCAAACCCATAAAACATATTATCCACTCGTCCCAAAGAAGCCCCCGAAGCCGAAAACCGCTGGATAGAATTATCGGTTTTAGTGAGACGCTCTACATCTTTTTGAAAATCCTGCCATTTAGCCGCGGGTTTATTGCGGTCGATTAAACGATCTTGGGTGTGATCTTGATTATAAAACACCGCCAAGGTATCGACCCCCAGAGGAATCCCATAAATCTGTTCATCTCGGATCAAGAGTTCATGAGCGGCCCTCACAAAAGTCTGACGATATGGGCCTGGTAAAAAGGTTTCATCATTAAGGCGGGGCAGTAATTTTTGAGTATTACGAACCACCCAATCCCCTTCTACATAAATCACATCAGGCCCCTGTCCTTCGGCCATTTCATTAAGAAAGGTCTCATAGAGCAACTCTTTACTCGGAAAATTAACGACTTTAAATTGGGCACCCACAATTTGCTCAGCATTAAAAAACTCACGGGCCAAAGCTTGCAATGCTCTTTGTTCTTCTCCACTTCCCGCCATCCAAAGTTGGATCACTTGTGGGGCGTTAGCCCCCGCGGCTGGATTACCAGCAGCCCCAGAAGGGGGGACTTTCCTGGTGCAGCCATTGAGAGACAGAACCAAAAGTGCGGCGCAAATAATAAGCGAAAGTCTTTTCATTGGATTTTTATTTTCCTCTATTTTAGGCAAAAAATATAAAAGTTGAAATTAAAATAAGACTTAGATATAGTTTTAGGCAACGATAAATAATACCTTTATATTAAAAACATGGGACGGTTTGGAGCAAATCTTGAAACAAGGCCTTTTTCTGATACTGAAACAAGCGACGTCACTCCTTCCACAAATCAGATCGATCATGCCGCAGCAGAAGCTATGCGAGCCATGGGAATCCATCATCCAGACTCGATTGCGAAACACATGCAACTTATACCGATAAGAGCCGTCATTCATAATGCCCAAAAAGTCTTTGATGCAGCAGAGTCTCAAGGCCGTGAGGGTTCTCAAGCCGTTTTGATCATGCTCCAGCATTTATCCCAACCAGGGGTTTTTGAAGCGGCTATGGCTGACTGCAATGACCAAATCGGCGGCAGTGGATTAATCGAATATGCCAAGCGTCACTCTATCCATGGTTCAACCGCTGTGGCCTTGGTGCCTAGGGAATCGGAACAAGGGACTGGCATATTGGCCCTCGATACAGACTGTAACCAGACGACGATAGGCGCTGAGGGAATGCGTAACTGGGTCAAAGAATTGATACGAATATTACCGAGCGCCCAATATTTATCAAAACTAGATCAACAAGTCCTTATCAACACTTTCAGACAGCTATGCCCGGAAAGAAGCTTTGGAGAAGGGTTTACTTCGTTATCGGCGACACATGTCCAATCACTTTTTCATCATAGTGCCCATCATTGTGTCGATATCGGTTCGGTTGGTGATAGCATACGAGCCCTCAATGAACAAAATGGCCAATCCGTGATCCCGGGGATTGATAAGCAAGCAAAACCAATACTCCAGACTCGATGGTTTCATATAATCGCAGCACAAGTGTCTAATGAATATCTGTGGGCAGTAAATAACCCTTCTCAAGGCGACCCGGTTTATTGTGTAGGAGCACTCTTACAAAGATTAGAGCGAGATGATCAAAATGTTTTAAGCCGAGCTTTCAACGATTATAATAAAGGCCTTTTCACTCGCCGAGAACTTTTCGAAGGAAGTCCAACAGCACAATCAGGGAAAAATGCCCAACATCTTGCACAAGTTTGGACGCCTTCTGGCTTTTATGAACTGGATCGTCGTCAACTTCAAGCTTTAGTGGGAACTATGGCTGGAGATTTCCCAAAAAAGCTTGAATTACATAGTATTATGGCTGGAGCCTTTGATGAAGCTTGCCTGATGCCTTTTGCTGAGAGAGTTTCAAATATTGTGGATGAATAAAGCTATCGCAGAAAATTTAAATTTCTTTGAACATTCTAAAACAAGGGTGTTGACATTTTTGTTTTTTTATTTATTTATAGTTCATGAAATCAGAAGGCTTTTTCGAATTCCCAGATTTAGACGGAGAAGCTATCAAAACCCTGATTGATGGATTTCATGATGGAGACACAGAACAAAGATTAGTTTTCCGAGGGCCCAAAGTGCCCATGAGCCTACATGGGGTTTATGAAGTTAACACGCATGATACCCCTTTTGACGAAGGTCAGGCCATGGTGATGTTTGGAAGTGATACTTTCCCGATTGCGCTTTGCGGAGGGACGATGCAGGGTCTTGATCTTCACGCACCCAAGTATCCGAAAGTTCATTGTCCTCTTGAAATCTTTTATGATGAATTTGCAGGCCTTGGTATCCCGGCCTTTATCTATGCGTTGAAACGCCGAATCAATGGCATCATTACCTACGAAACCACGAGCAAATACTCGCTTATACGATTTTATATGAAACATGGAGGCTATGTTCCGGTTGGGACTTTACCTATTGGGAGTGATTACAGCGCTGAAAATGATGGCGATCCTTTCATCGCCGGTGACGAAGATTCTTTACTAAAAGCCTTGAGGCGCAAAGGACGCCTCGGTGAATTTGATCGCTTTGTACGGATGAAACATGATCCAGATGCCGCCAGGGATTGGTATCAAAGAATCATCACTCCCTAGTCTTACAAAAGACTCGCCGGATTGAGATCAATCTTCACGCCTTCCAGATCAAAGCTTTTCAAAAAATCGACCAAAGACGCCTCTGAAGCGCTTTTTACAAAAATATGAAAATGGTATTTCCCATGCGTCCGAGGCCAAAAAGCCGGCGCCCAGTGGATCTCATGGCTGCTGGAAGATTTTAAAGCCTTATAAAGCTTCTGTGTCGCCATCCAGGCTTTTTCTTTGGACGTATTGGAGATGATCAATTTGGCCATAGAGCTATAGGGAGGCATGTGTGATCTTTCTCTTGCCGCCAAATCCTGATTCAGAAATTGGGCAATGTGAAGATTACGCACATATTGAAATAATTCTAAATCTGGATGGAAGGTCTGGATCAAAATCTCACCCTTGTTTTCACGACGTCCGGTCCGTCCGGCCACTTGTACGAGTTGTGAGAAAACGCGCTCTGAAGCTCGGAAATCGGGTAAAGACAAACCAATGTCCGCCAGCACAATCCCCACCAAATCCACTCGATCAAAATCAAGCCCCTTCGTGATCATCTGGGTTCCCAAGAGTATATCCCCTTCCCCTTTCGCGAATTTTTCCATCAGGAGATCAAAATCATATTTTCCAGAAACCGAGTCCCGATCCGCTCTGAGAACTTTTTTATCCGGGAAAAGGGTCGCTAAGCCTTCCTCCAACCTTTGGGTCCCCCACCCTTTCCATTTGAAATTACCTTTTGAGCATTCTGGACAAACCTCCGGCAAGCGGTCCATATGCCCACACACATGACACATAAGCTTTCCTTCATTATGAAGCTTCATAAAGTGGGTACAATGAGGACATTCAAATTGATGGCCACAATGTTGGCAAAGTGTCACATTGGCAAATCCTCGACGATTGAGAAAAAGCACGACTTGTCGGCCTTTGTCCAAAACCCGGCGCATATCAAGCTCCAACCGCTCTGAGATAGGCGTATAATTCCCCCGCTTGATCTCCTGACGCAGATCGACGACCTGAATATCGGGTTTATGATCGGAAAAAAATTTCCCCGAGAGCTCCACCAAAGTATATTCGCCTTTTTTCACCCGATACCAAGACTCCGCCGAAGGCGTCGCTGAACCATAAACCAGTTTGATCTTGTCATGCTGAACTTGATTCAGCATCTTGCAATCCTGATCTAGCTTACAAGACCCTGAAATAAATTCAGGGTGACAAATCGCTATCTTTTCTATCACTTCACGAGCCCAAAACCTTGGAGCAAACTCGTTTTTGTACGTCCATTCATGCTCTTCATCCACGATAACGAGTCTCAAATGAGGAATCGGGATCAAGATTGAGGACCGAGTGCCTATGATGACTTTCGCGACTCCGCTTTGTATACGGGCCCATTCTTGGACTTTTTCCCCTTCTGACATTTTGGAATTCCAAACCGAAAGTGCCGAACCAAACACTTTTTGAAAAGACTGGATCAATTGAGAGGTAAGCGCAATTTCAGGCACGAGGATAAGGGCCTGTGGCCCAACTTGAGAACTTGAGGACTTGAGAACTTGAGAATTCTCAAACTGAGAAGCCACCAGCTTTTTGTAAATCTCCGTCTTACCACTCCCGGTCACCCCAAAAAGCAAAGAAGGTTTCTTGGATGCTTGGATACTTTCAAAAGCCGTTTGTTGTTCGGTATTGAGCGTAATCAAACCCCCTTGATCGCTTCGCGATCTTTCCCCCTTGTCAGGGGGAAGCTTGATATGAGATTTGAGAGCCCCTAATTCTATGCTGATAACCTCTTTATCAATCAAGCCTTTGATCGTCGCGGTTGATACTATTTTTTGAGCCGCTTCATACGCTAGTCGTCGATCATTTTGCTCCAAAGCTTCTAATAATTCTTTTTGTTTCGCCCCCTTAATACTTAATACTTGATACTTAATACTAGGAATAATAGTTTTCCGCCGCTCCACCGGATTGATACTTTCTAAAAATTTTTCCGGGAACATCAAACCCAAAATTTTTCCCAATTTACAAAAATGCTTGTCCGCCAACTCCTCCGCTAAAATCATCCAAGTTTGTGGAATAAAACCACGATGAATCACTCGCAAAATTGGCTGCGTCTTAAAATCTGGCTGAATACTTCCATACCCTACCACCAGTCCTATTTTTTTCGTACGACGAAAAAGTACTTCTATCCGGTCCCCTTTTTCGATCGGGGTACTTGTGTGCCAAGTGTAAAAATCACGAACCCCTTTGAGGTAAACCTGAACATATATCATCAATATTCAATATACTATATTCAATATTCAAAAAACAAATGTCGATAACTTATTTATGATTCCTTAAACCTCAATATTAGATATTACTTTTGGGCGGTCATCAAGGCTTTGAGCGGATCCCCTACGAGTTCGGCGGTCACGACGAGTCGTTTTTTGTTGGTGCCCACCGGGGTACAAGTCATCAGGCTCAAGATCGAACGATCAAACGGATGATCAAGCACATCCACTTGCATCGGGGTCACTATTTTTTCTTCTTTGACCTCATACACATACTTTTTGCCATCCCAAAAGACTTCAATCTCATCCCCAATTTGCACTTCATGAAGCAAAGCAAAGACATCTTTGAATCGTCCTTTGTCCCAGGTATAATAGGATGAATGCCCCGTGATGAAAAAGTTCCCCAACTGCCCCGGAGACCGAGAAAAAGGATGAACCACTACGCCTTTCTGTAATCCTGATTGGATCACGCTTTCGAGCTTAGTCCAGTCTTTATGATTGGGCACTCTCACAAGTGGTACATTTTTGTTGATACGAGGGAGATAAATCCGGTTATCCGAAGGATGGACCTCCATATCTCTCAATATTTGTTTAAATTGATTTCGTTTTTCAAGTTTTTGGTCTTGAAAAATAAAGTGATCATTATCATGAGGCGCAATCCGATTGGTATTATCGGCGATATCAGGATATCGCTCTATCGGTTCAAGCTTATTGGGGATCAGATTAGCCTGAGCCCAACTCGCAATGTTTTCTTTAACTTCTACGACTTGTTCTGTGGCAGATTCCGCTTTGAATTGAATTATTTGCGCATACGCAGAAAAATTCATAGCCCCTTGGATCACCGCCCAAAGCCCCACAGAATAAACCGCGCAGATGACTACCTCTTTCCAGAAAGGTCGTTTTTTTCGTAATTCGATGTCAAAGCTCATAAGGTCTAAAATAAATCTGAGCATTATAACAAATTTAAAGGCTTAAGTAAAAGGTTTTAGTCTTGTTCTCTTGTCACATAATGTTATTAATACAAAAGACAGAGAAAAGCAATTAAGAAGTCTGTATTTCTCGAACATAAATACGCATAGCATCTCGTATAATATCATGAGTCAACGATCTCATTTCTTCTAAACACTCAATAGTTTCTTTTTCGTTTTGTCCTTTCATACGAACTCGATAAATCGTATTAGCAAGAGCATGAATAGATTCATGTTTCACACTTGGAAATTGTGATTTCAAGCTATGCTCATTAACATCTGGCGAAAAAACACATCGCAAGAAATGAGTGAATAAAGTCATATCATTAATTTCTGAAGCCTGTTCTCCAAGTAAAGCCGTAACACCACCCTTCCCAGAAAGTGGACTAATATCAAACAAAGGTCTTCCCGCGATACCAAAATCATATCCGTCCTCCCAAACATAAGTACCTTTCAATTTCGCTACTTCTGCCTGATGAATACCGGATCTATTCGTCGTACATCCATATCCATATAAAGGACTCACCGGACGAGCAATTATACCCGTCATATCTGAAAATTCATCCAAGAGTCTACAAAGGTCACCTTTCTTATTTACTAAATTTTTACCAAGCGTTTGAGCAAAATGACCGCCTTCAGACATCAAAGCCATAATAATATTCATAATATCAGTATTTCCAGCACGCTCTCCAATACCATAAAGGGTCCCTTCTATTCTTTGTGCAAATCCCGCTTCTACCGCAGACAAAGCATTTGCTTCCGCCAATCCCATATCGTTATGAGCATGCGTGGAGATAACAAAATCTGGAAAAGCCTCTCTTATCTTTCTGCAAAGTTCAACATACTGTAATACGGTTGAATGCCCTACGGTATCTGGAATGTTAAGCACATCAGCCCCTTCTTCAGAAGCAATACCATATATCTCCAATAAGAAATCTATTTCCGTTCTTGTAGCGTCTTCCGCTGAAAATTCACAAAGAAAATCACCACAATCTTTCACCTGCCTTACGCGATCTCTCACCATACTTTTGATACGATCGGTACTAAATCTTCGAGATTCTCTATGTTGCGGCGAAGTTCCAAGAAAAGTATGAATCCCTTTATGAGAAGCTCCTCGCATGGATTTTTTGGCATTTTTAATGTCACTCTTAACGGCTCGAGCTAAAGTCCAAAAAAACAAATCTCTTTCTCCTAATGCCTGAATAACATATTCAACACTTTCGGATTCCGGATCATTTGGTACCGCAGGGAATCCGACCTCTGCTTGATGGATTCCCATATCGATCATCATCGATAATAATTTTTCTGATTGTTCTTTGGTCCAAAGATTCCACCAAGGCAAAGCTTGTTTACCATCTCTAAGGGTAACATCATTGAGAATTACTTGAGGTCTGTTTTCTGGTTGATCAATCCAGGGCGTCATATCAGCCATTCGATCTTCTAATGTACGTGTCATTGTTATTTGAGTTTTAAAAATTAAGTAATAAAATGGACTCTTACGGAAGCAAACCACTCAGCTTGGTCATGAGGGCTTATATTATTGGGCATGCAATGCACTCGATCTCGGGTTATCCGTGGGTCATCCGTCACACAACGCCTCTCATCTTCCCAGCGATCCCGAGTGGCAACAATATCGTTAATAGCACTACTACAAACCCTGACCACATCTTGGGGTCTATCGAACCAGCGAGCCATCTGCGCCAATCCCACACCATCAACTTCATTTTGAGCATGGTTTCTTCGATCCCTTAATTCATCCAAAACTCGTCCCAAAAGCTGTCGCCTAAAAGCTTCTGAAAAGTCATGAGGAGCCGCTGATTGTAAAACTTTCCTCCCTTCTTGTGAAGCCGCAGAAGCCCCCAATGATAACAACCCCTTAGCTCTAATGGCTATGTCTACTAGGGCGGCTACTTTTTGTTCGGCTTGGTTTGTCTCTGAGGGAAAAACAATAGGATCATCAGGATCCCAATCTGGTGATTTCAAGAATCTCATGTGAATAAATTTTTAATAATAAAAAAAACCTCCCCAAAATTTGGCGAGGTTATAAGGTCATAAATAGTAAAATGTTTAGTGTATCAGTACGTATTTAAACCGCCTCGCCTGGAGCCAGAGCAGGAGCAGCAGAAGTGAAAGTGAGATTATAGTAAACATAATAATTATTGTGAAATAAGTACCGAAACTCTTGTAGGTGCAACAGCCGATTCGGTTGCCACCGCTCCAACTCCTGGAGACTGGACTTCTTTATGTCCGAGTGAAGCTACGACCGTTTCTTGTTGCGGATCGACAATATCAACTATCGCGAAACAATACCCCCTATCCACGATAAAAAATGCGGCATCTTCATAATTCCCCATTCGCACCCCACGGGCAGCTTCCACACAAGCCTCTATGTCAATGCCCAAAATAGCCACACTTTTCTCTCGAAATTGACCACCTGGAAATTGGTCTTCGCTTAATTCCCAACGAGAACCACCCCCTTCTCCAAAAGGCTTACAAACGATTAATCCAGTCTCTCCCATGGATTCATGCGGTGATAAGGTTGAATTTTCTGCTGTCATAATGTTTTTAAATTTAATAAATAAAAAAATACCCACGCTTTTGGCGAGGGCTGAGTGTTTTGGTGAAATGATTTAACTTACTTTTTCACACGCACACGAACAAACCTCGCTTGGAGTCCTAGCAGCAGGAGAAGGTTTGTAAGTAGATTGGTGAACGTATTCATTTCGAGCACTATGGTAATAGAGTGAAAATATTTGTCAAACATTTTAAACCAGATGAGGTCCCATACCCATCTTATTCCGAACTTTTTGTAAGGTTTCTTCGGCTTTGGCATTGGCTTTCTCAGCCCCTATTTTTAAAATACGTTCTACTTCTGCAGGATCGGAAAGCAACTTTTCTCGACGAGCACGAGCGGGCGCAAAATAATCCCAGATGAGTCCAAAGAGTTCTTTTTTCACGTCGCCAAACCCGACTGATCCCTTACGACACTTCGCTTCTAAATCAGCTAAATGAGGATTTTCAAATAAACGATGTAGTAACATCGGCGTACAATCCAGCGGTATCGGATCCCCCATCTCAATAGAATCGGTCTGGATAGACATCACTTTCTTTTTGAGCGCGACTTCTTCACAAAAAATCTCAATAGTATT
>DATDAE010000096.1:0-8410 GCA_036525565.1 Candidatus Altimarinota bacterium | reverse complement strand
GATCATTTTGCCGATTTCTGAGAAGTTGTATCCCTTATTGAGATGATACTCGATCTCTTGCCGATCTGTCTTTGTGAGTTGTGCCATTTGTTTATGACTCTACTCATCTCTCTGTTGCATTTAAGATTTTAGGATTGGTTTTTTTTGATGTCTTCGGAATTTAGTAATAAACGTATTTTGATAACTGGGGGGAGTGATGGTGTCGGGCTGGCGGTGGCGGAGAAAGCGGCGGCAGACTTTGCGAGTCGAGTGGATATTTTTGATAGAAATTCACCTAAAAATGAGCGGTTAGTGGATGGTGATAGGGTGCATTTTCATGAAGTAGACATAACCGATCGTTCCGCTTTAGCCACCGAATTGGCAGGTTTGAATGGTGTGGATATTTTGTTTAATAATGCTGGGATTCTTCGACCCGGGGGATTATTGGACGTAGAGATGGAGGGGCTGGATGATATGCTCAAGGTTTTTATCCTGCCTCAACTTTTGATTATCCGGACTTTGATCCAAGACGGAAAGATGACTGATCTGGGGCGGATTATTCAGATGTCTTCGGCGATGTCTTTGGATTATGGATATCCGGAAGATGCCAAAAAAAGGCTTCGCGCTTATCGGTTGGTAAAACGCTTTGTGGACGCGATGATAGCAGAACTACGAGAGGAATTAGGGGAGGCTGGATCTGGTATAAATATTCAAACGATTCATCCCGGTCCTATTCAAACGGCTATGACGGGTGGAGTCGATGCTACTACGGGGGAAGTAAGCCTAGATTATCAAGATCATATGCGAGAACTTGGTTGGCAGGTGTGGCACACACCAGTAGAAATAGCGGGAGAAGTAAAGCGACTTTTGAGCATTCCAGAGGTGTCGAGTTCGGTTTATGATCCCAGAGTAAAGTCTTTTGTGCTAGGGGAAGAAGAAGATTAGATCGAACAAGCCCGGAGACATATGGGTTAAAAACTAATCCGTTCGCCCAGCTCATCGATCAGATAAATCTCCGGTTCAAGCGTGACACCCTGTTGCGCTTGGACCTTTTTTTGCCAGCGTTTCATGAGTGCTATGAGATCGGCTTGCTTGCCTTCGCCTTTGTTGACGATGAAGTTGGCGTGTTCTTGTGATATCTCCATATCTCCGAGTCGGTCACCCTTTGCCCCCATTTCGTCGAGGATTTTCCCGGCGAGGAGGCCTTTCTCGGGGCCTGGATTTTTGAATACGCAGCCGCCAGATCGGCCGGGTGGGTATTTTTTCCATCTTTCTTGGAGGAGCGTTTTGCTTTTGGTGAGACAGGTCTCGGGTTCATTTCTTTTTTGCAGGGTAAAGGTTGCTCGCAGGATAAAAAGATTCGGGTTCTTTTTGAAAAGGCTGCCTCGGTACTCAAATTCGGCCTCTTTTCCAGAGATCTTTTGATGCAGGCCATTTTCGTCAAAATATTGGACCTCGGTGACGAAATCTTTGATCTCCGCTCCATAGGCCCCGGCATTACCTCGGATAAATCCTCCCACATTTCCAGGAATTCCACTGAGAGGACAGAGATCTTCAAAGCCTTCTTTGTTGGTATCTTCAATGAATTTTTGAAAATTGCATCCCACGTCCACGGTCACCCGGTGGAGGTATTCTTGATTTTGAGAATGATGATGGATCTCATCAAAGAGTGGGAGGAATACACGTCCCCGAAACCCTTTGTCAGAAAAAGCCATATTGGAGCCTTTGCCCAAGATGATCTTGGGAATGTTTTGCGCGATCGTCTCAGCCCAAAGTTCACCAAGTTCGGAGGGGTCTTCAATCTCAATGAGTTCGTCGGCAGGCCCCCCGATACCATAAAAGGTTTTTTTTGAGAGTGGGACGTTGGTGCGTGTGGTGATCATCGTAAGGCATTCTAAGGGCTCAGTATTAAGTATCAAGTATTAAGTATGAAATTTCGAAAATACTTAATACCTACTACCTAATACTTAATACTTTCTCTTGCAATATTGCTTAAATTCATTAAATTCATGCGGCTACGGTGGTTTTCCCTGACTCAAGGGATAAACAAATCTCACATATTTCTTAAACTCAACCACAATGGCTCATGATACCAAAACCCTTTTTGAAAACTACCTCCACATCGGTCACAAAGCCGATCGTTGGAATCCACGGATGAAAACTTATTTGGCGGGACAAGCCGACAAGGTTTATGTTTTTGATCTTGAGAAAACCGCAGAAGGTCTAGACAAAGCGACCGCTTTTTTGAAAGCGCTTAAGATTCAAAACAAAAAAGCGCTTTTCGTCGGAACTAAACCACAATCTTCTTTTGTGATTCATAAACTGCTGAAAGATGCGAAACATTTCTATGTTGATAAAAAATGGACACCAGGACTTTTGACGAATTTCAAAGAACTACGAAAACGAATTGATCATTATCTCAATCTCAAAAAACAATTTGAAACCGGTGAGATTTCAAAATATACGAAAAAAGAAGTGGCTCGATTTAAAAAAGAATTAGAAAAACTAGAGATTGCTTATGGTGGAGTAGCCGAAATGCGAGCTAAGCCAGATGTCGTGATTGCTTTGGATGCGGTTATTGATCGTATTGCAATCGATGAAGCGAATTGTGCAGGAGTTTCTACGATGGCTATCGTGGATGCGAATGCTAATCCGCTAGATATTGATTATGTTATTCCGGCCAATGACGATTCTTTTCGTTCGATTGAATACATCATGCAGGCTTGTTTGGACGCTTTGAAGTAGCCAAAGCCTCAAGCCTATAAGTAGAGCCTAAAGTAATATTTATTATTTACTCTTTAGGCTTTATTAATTAGAATTTGATTATGCCAAAAACAAAAGTCGACGTCGCTAAGCAAAATTTTGCCACAGATGAAGAAGCTGCCAAAGCTGAAACTTTAAAAGAAGGAGTAGTTCATAAAAATGAAGAAGTGACCGAGACGAAGATCGAGGACAAACAACTCCGAGAAGAAGTCGAAGAAGGCGTCGATCAAGAGGAATCGGTGGATGATCAGAAAGATCGCCTACAAAAGGAGCATAATGATGCCATGCTTGCAGCATTGGGCTACATCCCACCGCTGTTCTTGTTGCCGCTTTTAGCGAAAAAGGATTCAGAATTTTGCCAATTCCATGGGATGCAGGCCATGTGTATCTTTATTTTTCTGGTAATGTTCCAGATGATTACGTGGCTCTTTTTGAGTAATATTCAGGTGAGCCGAGGGGTTTGGTGGATGATTTTCTTGATCAAGCTGACCTTTATCATCATCTCTTGTATTGGGCTTTTCGCGGCAGTGGGAGGTAAGAAAACAAAAATTCCACCGTTCTCCATAATGGCTGATAGTTTGAAGTGGCAGTAAACTTAACTGTCGCTTGGTCTTGGAAACTTAATAACTGAATAAGCCGGGTAACGATTTGCCTTTTTTTGGTTTATCGATAGGATCTTCTCGTTATTTTTAATTTTAATAAATTATGTCTATTTCTGCTCAAGATGTTGCCGAACTAAGGCGACGGACCAATGTCGGTATGATGGCCTGTAAAAAAGCTCTAGAAGAAGCTCATGGTGATATGGAAGCGGCTATTGAATTACTTCGGAAACGAGGAGAATCCAAAGCCGCCGAAAAATCAGACCGTTCTACGGGAGAGGGATGTATTGCTATTAGTGGTAGAGCTATGGTGAAAATTCTTTGTGAAACGGACTTTGTGGCTAAAAATGAAGACTTTGTATCATTTCTTCAGGAAGTCACCGGTATCGCCGCAAAAGATGGTATAGATGCTGCAAAAGCATATTTCGAATCAGTTAAAACGGACAAGATCCAAGCGATCGGAGAAAATTTGGTCTTGGGTGATGTTGTGGTGGTCGAAGGTGGAAATACGGTAGCCGGATACGTTCATTCAAATGGTAAAGTAGCGGCTTTGGTCTCTCTTGACGGTGGATCGGAAGATCAAGCTAAAGATGTGGCAATGCACGCAACCGCTATGAACCCTTCGGTGGCTAATCCAGAACAAGTCCCCGCGGAATCAATCGAAAAAGAAAAAGCTATTTATCGAGATCAACTTAAGAACGAAGGGAAACCAGAAGCGATTTGGGATAAAATTATTGTCGGGAAAGTAAATAAATTTTGTGCCGAGCAAGCGCTCACTTCTCAGCCTTTTGTGAAAGATCCAAGTCAAACTGTTCAAGCTTATCTTGGAGACGCGAAAGTGGTGAATTTTGTGAGAATGGCGGTGTAATCAATAGACAATTGATCAGTATTCAATATTCATGAGATCGCTTGTGTCTTGCCTTTTACTGAGGTATAAGTCTTCTCGTGAATATTGTTTATTGAAGTATTGAATATTGTCTCAATGATTTATCTTGATCACGCAGCTTGTACGCCTATGTATCCGGAAGTTCGAGAAGTTTTGAAAAATCTCTTGGACCAGGATTTGGGTAATCCGAGTTCCATTCACAGCCGGGGACGTGAGGCAAAAGCTTTGATCGATGAAGTTCGTTATCTTTGTGCGCGAATCTTTCGTGCCAATCTGGATGGAGTAGTTTTTACTTCTGGGGCAACGGAGGCGGCGCATCTGGCCATCATTGGATCGTATCTGGGGCTCAAATATCAGATATCAGATATCAAATATCAGAAAATTTTGGTGTCCCCGCTCGTCCATAAATGTGTCTGGAGTGCTATCTCTTTTTTGGGAAAGCATTTTGGCGTTCAATATGATTGCTTACCCCTCACGAAGGATGGATTCATCGACTTAGAAAAATTTGAAGCGATTGATTTGAGTCAGTACGCTCAGATCATTTGTGAACACGGTAATAGTGAATTTGGGCACGTTCAGCCGGTCGCGAAGATGGGAAGAATGATAGAGAAGAACTCAAAAACCCAAGAATCAAAGAACCAAAAAGCTCCCCCTGACAAGGGGGATGGTGAGCGGAGCGAACCAGGGGGTTTAAAACCAGTTTTTATTGTCGATACCGCAGCTTCAATCGTAAGTGAGACAATATCCCTCGAACATCTCAAATGTGACATACTCTTTTTCTCAGGCGAGAAATTTGGAGGGCCGTCGGGCGTGGGGGCTATTATCAAAAAAGAGGGGATTACTCTTACGCCCATTGTCGGAGGTTCCCATGAGTTTGGTAATCGAGGGGGGACAGAAAATGTGATGGGGATTGTGGGGATGGGGGAAGCTTTAAAGCAAAGAGAAATTAGGCGAGAAGTTTTGCGAGCCATTTGGAAAGACTGGCATGAGCAGGTCAGAGCACAAATAGCAAATATCAAATATCAGATAACGACACCTAAAAAAGATTGTCTACCCCATGTCATCCACTTTATCCATCCAAATATGAAAGCGGATTTATTCGTGCAAAAAGCCGATTTGGCTGGTATCGCTTTGTCTGCCGGCTCGGCCTGTAGTAGTGGGACGGTCATGGGATCGCAGGCTTTGCAAAATCTGGGATACACTGAAGAGCAGTCTAAAAGAGGCGTGCGAATTTCTTGGGGATGGGACAGCGAGGAATCAGATCTTATCGGTGAAACCATTTGCCAATTTCTTCGGCATTAAACTGGACGTGATGCGGGCGGCCGTGAGGGCAGAGATCACGCCATCTCGATTTTTCTACGTCGTTTAAAAGTTGCTGGCCTTCTTCAGGCGTGAGACTATCTCCAAACATGACCGAGCCTCGACAAGCTTTGTATTCGAGTCTTTTTCGAAGGAGTCGTTCGATGATGTTTTCGCCGACTTCGTGATTTTGGAAGTATTCGATAAAGTCTTGGAAGATTTGAGTAAAGTCTGTGTTTTGCAGGAGTTGCGGGACTGCGATGAGGATCAACCCCCCTGAATCGCTTTGCGATTCTTCCCCTTTGTTAGGGGGAGTCTTTTTAAATTCAAATCCAAGAGCCTCGATATCTTTTTGGTATTCCCCGATGAGCGAAAGCTCATCATCAGAGAGTTTGATCTCTTCGGGAATCAAAAGTGGTTGGACGGTGATAGCTTTATTTTCATATTCCTCCATAAATCGATCAAAACGCTGGCGTTCGTGGAGAGCGTGTTGTTCGAAGATAAAAAGATCCCCCTTGGGATTGGTCGCGATGATGTATTTTTGATCTACTTGAGCGAGGAAGATAAGTCCACCAGGTTGATTCTCGACTTGGAAACTTGAGCACTCAGGAACTTGAGAATTGGTATTTCTTCCGAAGTTGCGATCTCGAAAGCTGGGTTGATCAAAGAGCTGCTGGTTAAACTTATGGACTTGAGCACTTGAGAACTTAGGAGCTTGAGAAACCCCCTGTCCCACGTTGTGGGACGTCCCCCTTGATAAGGGGGAATCTGATCTTTGATATTTGTTATTTGATATTTGAACCGCTTGTATGACCGAGGATTTTACAAGCCCAAACATCTCACCAGGATCTGAGAATTTTACTTCCAGCTTCCTAGGATGGACATTGACATCGACCATGATGGGATCGATCTGGATGAAAAGGACGAAAAGGGGATAGAGGTGTTTTTCTATTCCACAGCTTTGGACGTAGGCTTCACGAGCGGCATAAGCCAGACGATGATCTTCGATCTTGCGTCCGTTTACAAATATATATTGATGATTTTTGTTGGCGCTGTAGTTTCCAGGACTCGAAACAAAGCCAGTGATTTGGGTGGTTTGGTTTTGCCCTTCGAGCGGGACGAGTTCGCCTTGGTCGGTTTTGAGGATTTGCTTTACTCGGATAAAAGGTTGGTCTGCTTTTGGGAGATCAAGAGTGCATTTATCCTCTTTGAAAAGCTGAAAACTAATATCAGGACGACTCAAGGCAAAGGCTTGAACTTCTTTGAGGACTTGTCGATATTCGGTTTCATCGGTCTTGAGATAGCCCAGTCTTGCTGGGGTGTTATGGAAAAGTTGCCGCACCGATATCGTGGTTCCGCGGTTAGCAGAACTTGGTGTTTTCTCGGTGATGCGACCCGCGTCGACTTTTAAGCTCAGCCCTGGATCGGTTTGGGTTTTGGTGATGATTTCAAAATCGGACACTGATGAAATAGCGGCCAAAGCTTCTCCTCGAAACCCAAAACTCTGAATGGAAAAGAGATCCTCGATCGAAGTAATCTTGGAAGTTGCATGGCGCAGGAAGCACTTTATCGCATCATCTTCGCTCATCCCAGAGCCATTATCAGCGACTTGTATCAGCTCCGTACCACCACCATGAATCCGTACTTCGATATGGGTAGCTCCGGCATCTATAGCATTTTCCACGAGTTCTTTGACGACCGAAGCTGGGCGTTCGACGACTTCACCAGCGGCAATCTGATTGGCAATCTCAGGTGAGAGGACTTGTATCATACTAAATTTGAGAACTTAAGGACTTAAGAACTTGAGAACAGATTAGTAGATTTATGGGGAATGTGAATTTTTTGTTTAGAGCTATTGACAAAACAGAAGAATGTCTCAGAATCTTTGCCTAGTTTTTAAAAAGACCATGCCAGTATTTATGCCAGAAGAGGGCGGAGACGAAGGACAAGCTACTATGATTGTAGACGATCCTATTTTGGGTTTAATTGAAGTCCCACTCGAAAAGGGGGAAGAAACGACTTCAGGCGCTCTTGATTACGGGGACATGCTTTTTGGCGATACTGATTTTGGGGCGGCTTATGAGGCATCTTTTGATAGTCCTGTGGAAAGTAAGGTAGCCGATGTGCTAGAGGGGCAACCTTTTGCTGGCCATGAAATAAGATATGAAACAAGACTTACAAGATATCTGAGAGTAAGTGCAGAAGAACATATAACCATTATGAGAGCGGGAGATCGTTTAGTGATGGATCATTATGCTGATAGAGTTCGTAAAGGGACTACGGTTACAGAGGCTGAAGCAGCAGAAATATTGTCTTGGTATGATGGCGATCAAGAATTGGCCCCTTTGCGAAATTATGCAGGGAGAGGGATTTATGTTGTCATGGATTAGATTTTGGCTAACGTGGACATGATGAAAACAGGAGATATTTTTGAAGTACGCGTAGAGAAGATGGCTTTTGGAGGTCAGGGCCTTGGCTACCTTGATTTGGAAGACACTAAATTGGTGGTTTTTATCGATGGGGGCCTTGAGGGACAACTCGTGGAAGTCGAAATCACGAAAAAGAAAAAATCGTTTGCCGAGGGGAAGGTGGTGAAGATCTTGGAAGATCCGTATCAAGTATCAAGTATTAAGTATCAAGGGATTTCGGGAAGTCCTTGGATAAAAGTTCCTATTGAGAAGCAAATGGAGTGGAAAGCGGCCCAAGTAAAAGAATTATTCCAAAAGTTTGCTGAGACGGCACTGGCATTCGATGAAGTGATAGCTTCTCCGGCTGCTTGGAATTATCGAAACAAGATGGAATATAGTTTTGGGCCGACTCAGGAAAAACTTGAGGACTTAGGAACTGGTGAACTTGAGAACGATAAACCAAAATGGGTCCATTC